>NZ_LJOQ01000006.1:32475-112751 GCF_001672255.1 Anabaena sp. AL09 | reverse complement strand
ATGGATTCCGGAATTTTGAAAATTTCCGAGTTCGTGCTTTACTACCTTGGTATTTCAATCCTATTTCTCCATAAAGGGAGCGGTAGAACCATAATAATAAATCAGCATTAATAGCATAATCAATGACTAAATCTCGCAAATCTTCCCGTTTTACCTGTTCATAACCGGGAGTATCCCAAAGGTTGAGAATTTCCCCATTTTCTGTTTCCCAATGGTAATTCTGAATTTTATCTGTACTGGGTAAAACATCAACCGCAGCCAATTCATTTTGAAAAAGAGTATTAATTAAACTACTTTTACCTGCACCTGTGCGCCCAATAATGAGAATATTTACGGGTTTTTGGGCAACGATTTCTGGGGGTTCAGCTTGGGTGAGAATGTCCCGCAGGGTTTGGGTTTTAACTTGGGGTAGGGTGGGGGTAAGTAATTCAATTTTAGTGCCTGCATAGAGAGCGATAGCTTGTTTACATAAGTTCCGCAAAGCTGCTTCTCTTAATAGTTGACTCAAGTTTATTAATAATTCCTGAGAAGCGCGATTTCCCACACCTTCACTAGCTTTTTTTGCCACCGCAGTAAGAGGATTTAATACCCATTGCGCCCAATTCCAAACTTTCCATAATTTACGGGCAGATGGTTCTAATTTACGATAAACTTCATAGGTTTGATAAGCTTGTCCAACGGTAACTTGATTGAGAACAGGAGATAATTTTTGCATCCATTGATCCATATCATCTACTGTACCCCGAATTAAACCGTAAACTTGGGGAATATAAATATTTAAAAGCGGATATTTAACTTGAGGATTATAAATATGAGAAATTGCTACTACTAAATCTTGACATCTTCGCCAAAAAGTTTGCCAATCTTCCCAAATAGGTAAATCATTTGCGGCTGCGGTGAGAATATTTTCTAATGCGGTTTCTACTGCTTTAGTCGTATTTGTTTCGATGACTAAATTATTCTCTGTGGTAGTTTCTAATTCTTCTCTTACTTCTGCAAAAACAGCTTCAATTTGATTTATTGCCGGTTTAGTCCAGCGTACCAGCAACCACCGCCAACCGACAAATACAAATGTAAATAAAGCCCAAATCCAACTTAATCCCCAAGCGTGAATTTGCGTTCCTGCGGAAATGAGAAGGAAGGAGATAATTACCGCAATTGGTGAAACTAAGATTATCCATTGCCAGGGTTTTAAACGGATCATTGTTTGATAACTTTTTGGGTTGTGGATGTTCGATTAGTGATTTATTACTTATTTTACCAGGGAAATTTACCAGGAAAATAACACTCACGGTGGGTGTTGATATCATCAGATGACAAATACGCAAGATAAAGTATGAAGAATGAAGGATTAAATTGATTTTTTTAGTCTTCATTCTCCATCTTTCAACCTTTCCTTAACCGAGCTTTTCATATACTTTGAACATCGGCAAATACATAGCCAGCAAAATTGTCCCCACCATTCCCCCCAGTACCACAATCATTACTGGTTCTAAAATACTGGTGAGTGATTTAACTGCCTGTTCTACTTCATCTTCATAAAAATCGGCGACTTTCATCAACATTGCATCTAGTTGTCCCGTTTCTTCACCAATACTCATCATCTGAATTGCCATAGCTGGAAAAACGTTTTCTGTGAGCAAAGCAACACTAATCATCCCCCCTTGTTGAACCTCTTCACGGGCAGCGTCAATGGCATTAGCAATAACCTGGTTTCCTGATGTATCTCGCACAATTTCTAAACAAGTTAAAATCGGGACTCCAGAGCGAGTCAATGAACCAAAGGTCCGACTAAAACGGGCAATAGCAGATTTTTGAATCAAATCACCAAATAAAGGTAGCTTTAGGGCAATACTATCAATCTGTAACCTACCAACAGGGGTTTTGTAATACTGCTTATAAAGAAACGATAATACAAATAAAATCCCAATAACCAACAAAGACCAATAGCTTCGTAAGACTTTACTACAGGTCATTAAGAATAATGTAAGTGGTGGTAATTCTGCTCCTAGGGATACAAAAATATCTGCGAAAATTGGAATCAGAAAAACTGTCAGGCCCACAAAGATAGCAGTTGCTAAAAAACCCACAACCACTGGATAAGACATAGCTGATTTAATTTGATTCTGTAATCGTGCCATATCTTCTAATAATTTAGCTAGACGATTTAAGACTTCATCCAACACACCCCCAACTTCGCCAGCTTGTACCATACTCACATACAAACCATCAAAACACTCAGGATGTTTACGCATGGAATCTGAGAGGTTAATTCCAGTCTGAACATCGCCACAAATTTCTACTAAAGCAGCTTTAAGTTTAGGATTACTACATTGCTCAGAAAGTACAGTCAAGCCTCTGACTATGGCTACACCCGCATTTACTAAAGCAGCAAATTGACGGGAAAAAACTGCTTTATCCTTAACAGAAACCTTGACAAAGGAATTCTTAATCTTTTGGATATCGAACCGAGAAGCCAAGCTTTGAGATTCTTTTAAATCTTGAATAATAAAACCTTGATTTATAATATTATTGCGAGCATCATTCAAGGAATCAGCGGTAAATTTTTCGGTCCTGGATTTTCCTTGAGAATCACGAATACGAGTAACGTAGGTAGGCATAATATTTATTTAAAATTTTAGAATTGGTCAGTGCATTTGGAAGATAAATTATCGGTCATTGCCAAAAATAGTTCTCCAAATGCTTCGCCCGTACAGTTGTCAGTTGTTAGTTGTTAGTTGTCATTGGGAAGAAATATTCCTCCTGCCCCTGCCTGTTAACGTAATTTAGCTCCTGCTGGGGCTGTTGCACCAATTAGACGCTGGACTTCATCTGGTTTAGAAGTTTTAGATATTGCTGCTTCAAAAGAAATAGTTCCAGCTTTGTACAAATCAGCTAAAACTTTTTCTAGAGTTTGCATTCCCAATTTACCACCCGTCTGAATAGCTGAGTAAATTTGTGCTGTTTTTCCTTCCCGAATTAAGTTAGAAATAGCGGGAGTGATAATCATAATTTCTTGAGCCATGACTCGCCCATATTCACCTGACTTGACATTTTTCTTAGGTACTAAAGTCTGACTAAAAACTGCGACTAAGGAGTTAGACAACTGCACCCGCACCTGAGTTTGTCTTTCTGAGGGAAAAACGTCAATAATCCGGTCAACGGTTTGTGCGGCAGAACTTGTATGTAGTGTACCAAGTACCAAGTGGCCTGTTTCTGCAGCGGAAATCGCCAACGCAATGGTTTCCAAGTCCCGCATTTCTCCTACCAGAATAATATCGGGATCTTCTCGTAAAGCTGCTTTTAAAGCATTAGCAAAACTCTTCGTATCTTCTCCTAATTGGCGTTGGTGAACTAGGCTTTTGATTGGTTCATAAACAAATTCCACAGGGTCTTCAACTGTTAAAATATGTTCTGCCCTAGTGCGGTTAATTAAGTCAATCATTGCCGCTAGGGTAGTAGTCTTACCAGAACCAGTTGGACCTGTGACGAGAATTAGTCCTCTAGGTTTTTCCGTCATTTCCCGGACTATATCTGGCAAACCTAATTTTTCAAAGTTAGGAATTTTAGAACTTAATGCTCGTAAACAAGCAGCATAAGCACCACGTTCTTTATAGACATTCACCCGGAACCTAGCTAATCCTTTGACACCGTAAGAACAATCTAATTCCCATGTTTGCTCTAAAGTTTTGCGCTGAGTGTTATTGAGCATACTGAAAATTAGCCTTTGACATTCATCAGCCGTCAATATGTGTTCACCAATAGGTGTCAGACGTCCACTAATCCGAAAATAGGGAGGTAATCCAGCGGATAGGTGCAAGTCTGACCCACCTCTAGTAATTAGTTCTTCCATCAAGTCTTCAATCATCATTTCCATAGTCTGATTTTGCTCCCATTAATTAACAATAAAAAACTTAAAACTCTCAATTCAAAATGTGCGGCTAATCTGTAAAGCAAGGTGTCATACAGTAAGGACAATCTAACCATTCTGGTTGTAATTCCCCACTACAAGTCAGACAAGTCAGACCACTTTTGCGTTTAGCTTTTAATTCAGCCTCTAAACCTTTATCTGTAAGTGTTACTCGCTCTACTTCTTCTAAGGTAGTTGCTCCTTGACGAACTAAGTCTAAACTGTAAGCTAGTAAGGTTTTCATCCCCTCTTCAACAGCTACTTCTTTAATCCTTTTTGTAGGTGCTTCCTTGTTGATCAGAGTTTGTAATTCTTCAGTAATCCGCATTACTTCATAAACCCCACAACGCCCCTTGTAGCCAACACCACCACATTTTTGACAAAGATTTTTATGGCTGGCTATTTCTTCTGGTGGGATAGTATTGGCTTTGTAGAAAGTTACCTGAGCTTCTTGGGAAACGGATAGACCATAGCGAACTAGTTCTTTAATGGTCGGAGTGTATGCTATACGACATTCAGAACAGACACGACGAACTAGACGTTGTGCTAAAACACCAATTAAAGAACTGGAAATCATGAAAGGTTCAATACCCATTTCTCCCAAGCGAGCGATCGCTCCTGGCGCATCATTAGTGTGTAAAGTAGTTAATACCAAGTGACCGGTTAATGCTGCCTCAATCGCCGTTTTCGCAGTTTCCCGATCCCGTGTTTCCCCCACCAGCAACACATCTGGATCTTGACGCAAGAAAGCCCGCAAGACCGTCGAGAAATCCAACCCCTTTTCCCGAATTACCTGTACTTGAGTAATCCCCGGTAAACTATACTCAATTGGATCTTCTACTGTACTGATATTAATCCCCGGATCATTCTTTTCTGATAGTGCCGAATACAACGAAGTAGTTTTACCCGAACCAGTTGGTCCCGTCACTAAAATCAACCCGAATGGCTTACTAACCATATCCTTAACAATATTTAAGGTTTCTGGGTCAGTAATTAACTTATCCAAACCTAATTGAGTTGCAGAGTTATCTAAAATCCGTAAAACAACCTTTTCTCCATAGCGACTAGGTAGAGTATTTACCCGGAAATCCACCTTTCTTCCGGCAAATATCCGGCGAATCCGGCCATCTTGAGGTAAACGTCTTTCAGCAATGTCCAGGTTAGAAATAATTTTAAATCGGGCTGTTACCGCTGGGATAATTTTTTTCGGCATATTATCAAATGCCTCACGTAATATCCCATCCTTACGGAAACGAATCCGTAAATATTCTTCCTGCGGTTCAATGTGAATATCCGAAACACCCTCAGTTAAAGCCTTCAACAAAATCCGATTCACAAGTTTAATGATTGGTGCATGATCAGCACCCTTCATAGCATTATCTAAATCAACATCATTATCACTACTTTCATCTATGTCCAGAGTCCCTAGATTGTCTAAATCACCCTTGACATCATAATTTTTTTGCTGGTCTAATATCTTTCGGTGTGCCGCTTGTTCATTTAAAAATTTGTTAATGATGTTCTGATAATCTTTCTGGGTAATTACCCTGCGTTGAAAAGACAAGCCTTGGAAACGCAAAATCTGATTAAGATCATCAGAAGCATTTAAATTATCTGGATCAACCATAGCCACCAACACATAAGGTGGGCTTTGGTTATCATTTCTTGACAGTGGGATTAAGTGATGCCGACGACAGATATCAACAGGAATGAGGGTTTGAATTAAATTCCCCACGTTTGTTGTATCAATTTCGTAGATTTCGGGATCAAGAGACTCAACGCCGTATAAAATTTTGAGTTCAAATAAATGTTGTTTTTTGTATTCGGTGACAAACTCAGGTGATAATTTTCGCTCAGTAATTGATTCTAATACTTCTGTCAGTGGTTTACCGGACTTGCGGCTGGCAATTACAGCCTGCTTCATTTGTTCATTATTGACATAGCCAGACGTTACTAATTTATTACCGAAAGGCGAAAACTCAGTTCTTGTAGTCAGCGCAGTGCTACGCCGTTGTGGTGATGAGTAAGTCATAAGTAATTGGGTTAGGGTAGAGAAACCTCTTTTATGAACTACCCCATCTTACTTCGTTGAAGATGAGGTTTCTACATCCCCATCAGTAAGTTGAGATTTTTGACGTTTTTTTTGACCGAGTTGCTTCATACTTCCAGCATTCTTGCGTTTGCTGGTGTTTGAAGTAGAGGCAGAATCATCTACGTCTACGTTAGCGTAGCGGCGCGTTAGCGCGGCTCGTTCCCAGCCCCGGTAGATTATTTGAGTACCAAAGCAACATCACTTCTGCCGCTGCAATATCGCGCTGTTGGGTATATCCGCAGTTTCTAAAGTTTTCTTTTCTTGATGCCCACATTTTGGACAGGTTTGAGATGGTCTTACCTTCCTTGTAGGAACTTCTACAAATAAGCCACCAATGTCTGATAATTTCGCTTTTAGAGCGGACTTTATCATTCCCATTCCCACATCAAGAATTGATTTAAGCCATTGATGATTACCTCCCATTCACTTTCTTAACTTATGCTATACTAACATTATAAATACCTAATATTTTGTCAAAAACTCAACTGTCCTCAAAATTCTTTTACTTGCAGTAAAAAACATTTTAAGAACGTTTCGTTTTTGACTGGCTTACATCCCCACCCTATGAGTACATTCAGGGTGGGGAATTACGCAAAACTGTTAAATTTCAGTCAACAACCTTTTTACAAAAAGGCAGGAGTTAAGAGGCAGGGGGCAGGAGGTTATGAGTATCAATTAAAACTTTAGTTCTGGGTTTACAGAAAGAATTATACTAAGACACGCAGCGCGTTAGCATAGCGGCACGAAGTACAGTATAAAGCGTCTTTGCTTTAATCCCACTATGAGTAAGGGTGGGTTCCTCCTGCCTCCTGAAATTTAAATTTTCATGGCCGAGAATTAAGTGAGAACAAACAAGGCAAGAGTTTTTTTGGAGATCAAAGCCTTACTGTTCAGCTATTTTGAATTATTTTGTCTTTATTTCCCATTCTATTCACCATTTATCACAATAGAATCATAAGCTGTCGCGCACTTAAATTGTATAATTTGGAGGTGGAAACCCGCCTATAGCCCAGATTGGGTTCAAAAACTAGATGCGTGACAGCTTAGTGGTATCACTTCCTGCCAAAATATTGGTAATTTAAAGAGCAGTCCGTCGTCAGCGGGTTGTTGAAAAGGGGGATTTAAACCCAAAATTAGCTTACTAGCTGAATGCTCGTTAAATTTCTGCTGTTAAAAGCATCTGGAATGAGTAAATAATAGTAAACGAAAATAAACAGGTACACTATATAAGCCAGGAATTAGGCTAATCAACTCAAGATATAGCCAGCAGTTGCTAAAGTCACCGAACACACCTAAGTTTACCTCAAACCATTCTTCTCAGCACTTAAGTGACTGAATTTACCACATACCACATATTCTTATGAAAAGTGACTCTCCGTCCGAAATTAACTCCAACGAACCTGGATACGAGGTTAATGAGCAAGCAGCAAACCAAATAAATGAACAGGGAGATAACATACTCACTGAAGAACATGGTGATGCTACAGCCAACCCTATTGAATTAGATATCGCTGTTTTAGCAGAGTTAAATCAACAAATTGAAACGCTTAAAACTCAATTAGAAGACCGTAGCACTCAGTATATGCGAATTGCCGCAGATTTTGAGAATTATCGCAAACGAACTGCCAAAGAAAAAGAAGAAATTGACTTACAGGTAAAGCGAAATACAATTACAGAATTGCTACCTGTTGTAGATAATTTTGAGCGAGCACGAGCGCACCTCAAACCCCAAGGTGATGGCGAAATGACAATTCATAAGAGTTATCAAGGGGTTTACAAACAGTTGGTGGATTGTTTAAAACGTCTAGGTGTAGCACCCATGCGCCCTGAAGGTCAAGAATTTGACCCAAATTTGCATGAAGCCGTCATGCGAGAACCGACAGATGAACATCCAGAAGGAACAGTTTTAGAAGAGTTAGTTCGCGGCTACTATTTTGGTGAGCGTGTCCTCCGCCATGCCATGGTGAAAGTAGCTGCTCCCAGAGAAGATATACCTTTAGAATCAGAAGATTTGTCTAGCCAAGATAACGGTTAACATGAACTACCCCTGGCTAACTTCGTTTGAGCCAGGGGTTTCTACATCTCCTAGCGGAGCCTGAGATTTTTGACGCTTCGCACGACCTAGTTGCTTCATACTTCCAGCATTCTTGCGTTTGCTGGTGCTTGAAGTAGAGCTAGAATCATCCACGTCTAAGAGGCTAGTACATCACGGCGTAAATAAAGCAACCATGGCACTCATGTTTTTGACTTCTAATTTTTCAGTAACTACCGTGCTATTACCGCTGATTATTCGTGTAGTTTCTTGGTGAACAAAGTTCTGACGTTGGTTGGCAACTTTTCTAGAAAGTTTACTAACTAACTTTTGCGTTTTCTTCCACCTTCTAAAAGCCTTAACGCCGACAACCTAATATTTTGTCAAATTTTATTTTTTACGGTGGAGTATTTTATTAAAAATAATTCAAGTATGGCATTGCAAGAGTGTTAGGATATCGAACATGGGCTGTGTGTGGTTTTCGAGTTGTAATTTTAGAAGACTATAACTCTACTACATCAGCCCTCTCTCTTCATACTCTTTTTTTGGCAGTATTGTTATGGGAAAAGTCATTGGGATTGACTTAGGGACTACGAATAGTTGTGTAGCTATTTTGGAATCTGGGCAACCAAAAGTAATTGCCAACTCCGAAGGTGGACGCACTACCCCTAGTATTGTAGCCTTTGGTAAAGGGAAAGATCGCCTCATCGGACAATTAGCAAAGCGACAAACTATAACTAATGCCCAAAACACAGTCTACAGTATTAAAAGATTTATCGGTCGTCGCTGGGAAGATACAGAATTAGAGCGCGGTCGCGTCCCTTATAATTGCATCAAAGGAAGAGATAATACCGTTGATGTCCAAATTCGCGGACAAAATTACACACCCCAAGAAATATCCGCTATGGTCTTGAAAAAACTCAAGCAAGACGCGGAAAATTTCTTAGGTGACGAAGTTACAAAAGCAGTAATTACCGTACCAGCATATTTTACAGATGCCCAAAGACAAGCCACAAAAGATGCAGCTACTATTGCTGGACTAGAAGTATTAAGAATTATCAACGAACCTACCGCCGCCGCCCTAGCCTTCGGTCTAGACAAACAAGATCAAGAGCAATTAATTTTAGTATTTGACTTAGGAGGAGGGACATTTGACGTATCTATTCTCCAACTAGGAGATGGAGTTTTTGAAGTTAAAGCCACCTGTGGTAATAATCATCTCGGCGGAGACGACTTTGATAATGCCATTGTTTGCTGGATGGTAGAGCGATTCCTAGCAGAAGAGAAAATAGACATTACCCAAGACAAAATGGCACTCCAACGCGTGCGAGAAGCCGCGGAAAAAGCCAAAGTTGAACTATCTAGCATGGTTATTACCTCCATTAACCTGCCATTTATCATTGCTGATGCTACTGGACCAAAGCATCTGGAAATGGAACTCAGTCGTTCTCAATTTGAAGAACTAACAGGGAGTTTAATTCAGGAGACTATCGCCCCAATGATGCAAGCCCTCAAAGATGCGGAAGTCAAACCGCAGAATATAGATAAGATTATTTTAGTAGGAGGTTCTACCCGCATTCCTGCTGTTCAAAACGCCCTGATCAAATTTTTCAATGGCAAAAGCCCAGATCATTCCGTCAACCCTGATGAAGCAGTAGCACTAGGTGCAGCTATCCAAGCCGGAGTCTTGGGAGGAGAATTAGATACCGTATTACTGTTAGATGTTACACCTCTATCTTTAGGGATTGAAACACTAGGAGAAGTATTCACCAAAATTATTGACCGGAATACCACTATTCCCACTAGCAAAGCTCAAATATTTTCTACAGCCGTTGATGGTCAAACCTCCGTAGAAGTCCATGTCCTCCAAGGAGAACGCTCCATGGCCAAGGATAACAAAAGTCTAGGGCAGTTTCTCCTCAGTGGGATTCCTCCTGCTCCTCGCGGCATTCCCCAAATTGAAGTGGCTTTTGAAATTGATGTGAATGGCATTCTCAAAGTTGCGGCTCAAGATAAAGGTACAGGTAGAGAACAAAGTATTCGGATTACAAGTACAGGCGGTTTAAGTAACAACGAAATTGAGCAAATGCGGCAACAAGCTGAGTTATTTTCCGGAGAAGATCAAAGACGTAAAGAACTGGTGAAACTCAAAAACCAAGCGAATAATCTCTTGTTTACTTATGCTTCAACATTACGGGATAATGCCAATTTACTAAGTGAGCAGTTGATAGCTTTGGCTAATCAGAAAGTTGAACAATTGCAAACGGCAATGAACAATCCGAATATGTCCCCCACACAGTTGAAGACCCTTTTAGAGGATTTCCAGCAAACTATCTTTGCTATTGGTACAAATGTTTACAACCAGGTTGATAATAAAGATTTAAAATCAGAAGCTGCCACGCAAATAAATCTTACCTAAGAATATCATCCTGCTTCAAGCAACACACAAATACCTCAATTCAACATTAATTTAGATCAGCAAAATAACTCACAAGCTGATTATGAAGCGATAGAATGAACTACCCCTGGATAACTTCGTTTGAGCCAGGGGTTTCTACATCCCCTAGCGGAGCCTGAGATTTTTGACGTTTCTTTTGACCTAGTACCGCAGGGCGGAAGTCAAAAGTCAAAAGTCAAAAGTCAAAACTAATATACAGTGGGCTTTTTGGCAATTGAATATGGTTGCTTTATTTACGCCGTGATGTACTAGTTACTTCATACTTCCAGCATTCTTGCGTTTGCTGTCTCAGTGCGATTCGTTACTCCTAATCTATTTAATACTTGTATGAATTTACTGTAAAGAAATGTGTTTCTCAAGTAGTTATTTAGAGAAGCAAGGATATATTTTCTTCATCTACCAGGGAACACAAGAGCGCATATCACAGATAGAACTAAAAGTATAGGTCGGGTTTTTCACATTTAATGGTACGGCTAGTTCCTATAATCAAGAGGTGGGTTTTTCGACATCTGAATAGCACAATAATAAAAGATTAATCACCGGTGAGAGCAAACACTAGCAAAAAAATATTGGTAAAATTAATTATTAACAAAAATTAAACTAAAGAGCATGACTTAGCGTGACCCCACGCTATTTGCATTCCTAAATTTCTGTATTCTTGTTAAAGTGTTACCTTAAACCTATTAGTTACTGTTTTCCGTACTTCTGCTTCCTTATAATTCTTAACCTTGCTATATGGCCCGAGACTATTATGAAACCCTGGGTGTCTCTCGTGACGCCGACAAAGAAGAGATTAAACAGGCTTATCGCCGCCTAGCCCGAAAATATCACCCAGATGTGAATAAAGAATCTGGGGCAGAGGAACGATTCAAAGAAATTAACCGCGCCTACGAAGTGCTATCAGAGCCGGAGGTTCGCGCTCGTTACGACCGCTTTGGTGAAGCTGGTGTTTCCGGTGCGGCTGCGGCTGGCGCTGGTTTCCAAGATATGGGAGATATGGGTGGTTTTGCCGATATCTTTGAAAGCATTTTCAGCGGCTTTGCTGGTGGAACTCCCGGTGGACAACCCCAACAAAGACGACGGAGTGGACCAGTCCGCGGTGATGATCTGCGCCTAGACCTGAAATTAGATTTTCGGGAAGCGGTATTTGGTGGGGAAAAGGAAATTCGCATTTCCCATTTAGAAACTTGTGAAGTTTGTAATGGTTCTGGTGCTAAATCAGGAACTCGTCCCCGGACTTGTAGCACTTGTAGCGGCTCAGGTCAAGTTAGAAGGGTAACAAGAACGCCATTTGGTAGTTTTACCCAAGTGTCAACTTGTCCCACCTGTGATGGCTCAGGAACGGTTGTAGAAGATAAATGTGATGCTTGTGATGGTAAGGGCGCAAATCAGGTTACAAAGAAACTCAAAATCAATGTTCCCGCTGGTGTAGACAATGGCACGAGACTACGGATTTCCCAAGAAGGAGATGCGGGTCAACGCAATGGTCCTCCGGGTGATTTATACGTCTACTTGTTTGTCAATGAAGATGAAGAATTTCATCGTGAAGGCATTAATATTAACTCGGAAATTAAAATTAGCTACTTACAAGCGATTTTAGGTTGCCGTTTAGAGGTAAATACGGTAGATGGACCTGTGGAGTTAATTATTCCCTCTGGAACTCAACCGCATACGGTGATGAAATTAGAAAATCGTGGTGTTCCCCGTCTGGGTAATCCTGTGAGTCGCGGTGATCATCTGTTGACGATGTTAATTGATATCCCCACTAAGATCATCCCAGAGGAACGGGAATTGCTAGAGAAACTAGCTAAAATTAAGGGAGACAGGACAGGTAAAGGTGGTTTCGACGGATTCATAGGAAACTTATTTAAGTCATGAGTGGCTCTTTGATATTAACCCCTGACGCTCAACTGGATTTGCGTGGGACTCCTTGCCCGATTAATTTTGTGCGGACAAAACTATATCTGGAAAAAATGCCCCCTGGGGGTTTATTGGAAGTTTGGTTAGATCCAGGTGAACCGATAGAACAAGTTCCTGATAGTCTGACAATGGCTGGTTATCAAATAGAACAAGTGACAGATTGCGCTGGCTATTTTTCCCTAGTTATTCGCCGTCCGGTTGCTGCGGCATGACAGGGAAAAGTGTTTCTACTAAACAGTTATTGGGTACGGTTGTAGCTGTACAGGCGAATTTTTATCGAGTGCAGATGGATGAAGAAGAAGGAGTCAGGAGTTCAGGAGTTCAGGAGTTCAGGAGTTCAGAAATAATAGAAAGTTCTTCTTCCCCTTCTTCGCTGTCACCTGTTCCCTGTCACCTGTCCCCTTCTTCCCCTATCCTTCTCTGTACCCGAAGAACGCGCTTAAAAAAGATTGGTCAGCAGGTGATGGTGGGCGATCGCGTGATTGTGGAAGAACCAGATTGGACTGATGGACGGGGGGCTGTTAGTGAAGTTTTACCGCGTCATAGTCTATTAAATCGCCCAGCGATCGCTAATGTCAATCAAATTCTCCTGGTGTTTGCTGTTGCAGACCCGCCTTTAGAACCTATTCAATTGAGTAGATTTCTAATTAAGGCTGAGTCTACAGGCGTTGATGTGCTGTTATGTTTGAATAAATGTGATTTAGTTTCTTTAGAAGAAAAACAGCAAATTAGCGATCGCTTAATGGCTTGGGGTTATCAACCTTTATTTATTAGCGTTCAAAATAGCATTAATATTGACCAAATAGCCACATATTTGCAGGATAAAATCACGGTGATTGCTGGTCCTTCTGGTGTGGGAAAATCCAGCTTGATTAATAGTTTGATTCCCGATATCAACCTGCGCGTGGGGGAAGTTTCCGGTAAATTAGCCCGTGGTCGTCATACCACCCGTCATGTAGAATTATTTGAAATGTCTGAAGGTGGTTTATTAGCAGATACTCCCGGTTTTAATCAACCGGATTTGGATTGTAGTCCCCAAGAGTTAATTCACTATTTCCCAGAAGCAAGAGAACGCCTAGCAGCGGCTCATTGTCGCTTTAGTGATTGTATCCATAAAGATGAGCCAGACTGTGCTGTTAGTGGTGACTGGGAACGATATCAGCATTATTTAGAATTTTTAGATGATGCTTTAGCCCATCAAAACCAGACTAACCAACAAGCTGACCCCGAATCAAGTCTGAAATTAATATCTAAAGGTAAAGGTCAGAGTCAGTACGAACCAAAACTGGAAAGTAAAAAATATCGTCGAATTGCTCGAAAAACCCAATTACAAGATTTACAGGAGTTATATCGAGACAGTGAGGATTTATCAAATATTTTTTACCCCACCCTAACCCTCCCCTTGTAAAGGGGAGGGAACTGGATTTTTATTGTTTCCCCCCTTTACAAGGGGGGACTGAGGGGGGTAGCAATGTGATGAAAATTACGGAATACCACTTTTCAAACATCCTCTAACCCAAAGTTTCATTAATAGCAATTATTAATAACTCATTGAGAGAGATTCCTGCGGCTTTGGCCATAGATGAAAGGACACTTTTAGGCGCAAAAGAACAATACAAACCAGCTTCTAAAAACCAAGGTTCTCCGTTTGGATCAATGCGAAAATCAAATAAACTATAATGACGACAACCTAAAGCTTGATGACACTTTTTAGCTACCGCTTGAACTTTTTCAGTCACGGTATCTTTAGTATCTACAATCCAAGCTTTAATATTATCTTTAGCCATCAAATGCAAGTTACCATCATCTCCCTGCTGGAGTTTATCAGCATAGTTGCGAATGGGTTTTTCGTAGGGGTCTACTAAATATTCTTCTAGGGGTAAACCCACTAATTCTCCATCTTTAACAATAATACCACATCTGACTTCTCGACCAAGTTCGATGTATTCTTCTACAATAACTTCCTCTGCATATTCAAAGGCTATCTTTAAAGCAGCTTTGTATTCACTAGCATCTTTAACTAAAGTTACTCCTAGAGAGTTATCGGAACTTGCAGGTTTAACGACTGCTGGAGGTTTAATGGTGGGAATGTCTCCAGAACGCAGAATTTCTCCACGAGGAACTTTTACCCCTGCTGCGGCGACAATGGCTTTTGCTCTGGCTTTGTGGGCTGTTATGGCCATAATATCTGGAGTATTACCTATGTAGGGAATTTTGAGCAAATCCAATAGCGATCGGTAATGAGTCATTCCCGGAATACAAAACATTTGTGGTAATACCAAGTCAATATTTTGCGTTGTTAGAAACTCTATGGCCTCAAATAGTGGTATAGGTTTGGTAACAGCAATATCTTCTGAACTCAGAGAGGGAGGAAATCTCCACAGAAGATCAGGTGTAATGTATGCAATTTGAAAATCATAGCGTGATTGATCTGCTATTCCTGTTAAACAATCTTGAGCATAAAGACGCGATAAATTACAGTAAAAATCATTTTGTGCTGATCCAACTAAATGAAGAATACGAAGTTTTGACATAATTTATTTTCCTCTCTAATCTTTAATTATGACATTCAGCTTGAATTTTGTTTAAAATTACTAATCACCACCTATTTCCACCAACTTACCAATATTAAAATCTATTTTTACCCAACTTTTTAATTTTAATAGATTTTGTAGTAATAATAAAGTAATTTGCCAATGATGAACCATTAAAAATGGTAAAGGATCATCTCCTTGAAAAATAGCATCTGTACCTTCAGTAATTTTATTTAACCACGATTTTAATTGAGCCAAAGAACGAATTCCTGTAAATCTCCAAAGTTCATGATATAACCAATAAGTTGGTTTACTGGTTGCTAAAGGTTCTATATGTGGTTGATTTTCACTAGCTTTTAAATAAGCATCTGCTAACCCTGGATGATTATAAAACATAGTAATTGCGGTGTGAGTGCGGGGGTTACACTCAATTGGGTAAACTTTACCATCTTTCGTCTGGATAAAATCAAAAGAAATTTGTCCAGTTAAGTTTAATGATTTGACGAAATGTTGAACCCATTGGAAAATTTCTGGGTTATCAATTTGTTCATAATTAATCTGAAAAGGAGAAGATTTAGAACAACAATGTAAACGAATTTCTCCATTTCTAACAGTGCTATGAGTACAATATTCTTGTCCTGTGACAAATTCTTGCATTACCCAATGTCTTTCTGCACTAATTGGTAAGTTTTTGATATAATTTTCCATTCCTTCAAAGGGTAATTTCGTCATATCTAATCGAGTCACAGAATCATATTTAATGCTTTTGAGTAAGTAGCGACTATGATATTTTGTAAAGTCAAAATTGAGGATTTGTGCTGGGGAAGTAATCAAAAATACTTTTGGTGCTGTTAAACCTAAATCCCGCGCTTGATCACATAAACTAAATTTATCATCTAATATTTTGGTCATCTCAGCATCAAAATGAAATACCTCACAATGGGGAGATAAGATTGGTTTTACTAAGGAATCATAATAACTTGCTACTGGACTAGAAACGGGAATAACTACATCTATATTTTCACTTTTAACAATATTTAATAATCCTTGAAAATAGCCATTTGCATCTTTTTCCGGTGCGGGTACTGTAAAGAATTTTGTCACTGCGTTAGAAAATTGATGTCCTGATAACCAATATTTATGAGTTTCTACCATAAATACTTTATGTCCAGCCCGATGAAAAGAACGCGCAAGTTGTAAAGATTTGGTCATTTTTCCTCCAGTTAAGAGGATGTTTTTGGGATTTTCACAAATAATCTTTTTCTGAAAAGGAAGGGTGATGAAATTAATAATTAAGAAAATGAGGACAATAATCAAATTAATAGGTAAAATCAAGGAAAGTAAAAACAGAGTTCCCAAAGTTTGCAATAAGGAAATAATCGAATTCATGATTTTATAAGAAATAGAATTATGTAGGTTGGGTTGACGCAAGAAAACCCAACATTTTATGACATTTGTAGAGTGTTGGGTTGCGCTTTCGCTTAACCCAACCTACAATTTTGTGTTATTTACGTTTGATGATGGTTAAACCATCTCGTAATGGTAAAATGACCTGTTCAACTCTTGGATCTGCGGCTACAATTTGATTGAATTGCGCTATAGCTTCTCCGTTAGCTGTTCTCTTTGCTGGGACTAAATAAGGTTGTCCTTGGAGGAGGGTATTATCTACACAAATAAACCCATTCTCAGCCAAAAGTCCCGTATCTAAAAGCAGGTTGAAGTAATCAACATACTCTTTTTTATCAGCGTCTATGAAGACTAAATCAAAGGTTTCTCCTGCATTTGCTAATTCTTGTAATGTTTGTAAAGCGGGAGCAATTTTAACTGTGATTTTACGACCGTGGGGAGAAGTTTGAAAACAGTTTTTAGCAAACTCGGCCACATAATCATCCACTTCACAGGCAATAATATCACCATCTGCGGGTAAAGCTTCCGCCATTGCTAAAGCCGAATATCCGGTAAACATTCCTATTTCTAGAATGCGTTTAGCTTTAGTCATGGACACAAACATTTTTAAAGTTTGTCCTTCAATGTGTCCAGAAAGCATTTCTTGTTCTAACTGACGGACTGTTTCTCCATCATCAAATCTCTGACTCCAATCTTCAGAAGCTGTTTTTTTTGCTAAAGCTGCTAAAGCTGGAGATTCATTGGTTGTATGTTCATCCAAATAAGAATCAATTCCAGATGCTAAGTCATAGACTTTTTGTAGAGAAGCTGCAAGTTCACCAGAGACATTTTCCTGCTTGGCTATTTTCAAAGTTGTTTCTAGTTCTTCAACTAAAATACCCAAGGGAGTAACCGGTCTAGGAGTAATTGATTTCACTAAAGTTTCAGTCATTTTTATTATTTCCAACTCCTATTCCAAACCCAAATCACTAAGATACATTTCTATTCCTGCACCCTGATTAGGTAATTTGCTACATACGGCTTTATGTGCTGCGACCGCAGTTTCGAGTAATTCGGGGGGAACTTCTTGGATATAGTCACAAGCACCAATACCACCTCTAGGAACAGGGGCCCAAAGTCCACCGTCTCCACGCTTGCGACGCATATTTTTTTGACCTTCAATCATCAAGTCCATATCTTCGAGAATAGGATGATAAACAGTTAAACCTAGAGACTGACATAATGCAATAATGCGATCGCGGTCTTCTGATTTTAACCAATTCATTTCCACAGCTAAAGTTGCACCAAAAGCCATCCCCGTGGTGACAGCGTGGCCGTGCATCATTTTCACCGCAGGTTCAAACCGGGGACTCCAAGTATGTCCATAACCATGGGGACGATCTTGATAAGTCTCAAACATATTCGTTCCCTCATGCTTCATATAAGAGAATAATGCTCGATAAATAATATCGTCTGCAATTTCTGCTAACTCCTGATTTTCTCCTAAAGTTGCAAAGTGAGTTTCAATTAAACGAGATCCGTATTTTTCCAACAATTCAAACAAAACAGCATCATCGGTAATGGCCATTTTAATAATTTCCGCTATTCCATTACGGATATGACCAGTAGCCAAAGTCCCGAAGAAACTCCGGTCAACTAAAGTGAGTACAGGAGGATGATAAGCACCAATACTGTTCTTGAATTGCTTACCGTTGGTGCAGGTACGAGGTGAAGGACCAGCATCAATAGCTGCAACTACAGTTGTCCCTACCATAATATAAGGAGTACGACGGTGTTGTAAAGCACAAGCTAACCCAGCGACATCACTAAGAACACCACCACCAATAATTAGAACAGGTTCGCTGCGGGAAACATCACAACCATCTTTCCCTAAATACCCTAGAATGCGATGGACTGTTTCTGGGGTTTTATCTACTTCCCAAGCCCGAAAAGCCATCATTTCTAAAGGAATTTCATGAGCATCAAAATATTTACGAACCTGCTCACCATACAACTCATTAACTGTTTGGTCAATTACTGCTACACAACGACCAAGACTGTTATAAATATTAGCTAAAATCTCATTCTCAGGTTTAAAAACCCCTTCTACAACCTTCACTTCTGAGGTGAGTGTGAAATTAGCAGTAACCTCAAAAGAACGCCCATCTTTTTTATGTGCTATTTCCCCTGAGCCTGTGTACCACTTAGATGTTAGATACTTTTCTCCATGAGTCAGTCTGATAATATTGGGTTCTGTTTGATCGGCAAATTTTTCTGAATCTACTATTAATTCATCTGTGATTTCTGGGGTTGGTAATATGCTTTGTAAACTCATTTCAAATGCCTTATTCTAATTGTTGATGTTTGTAACAATGGAATTGAAAAAATTGCTATTCCTGGAATAACTTAATTTAAACAGTCCTTTATTTTGACAAAATCGTCAAGCTGAACTGATACTTGAAACTTCACAATATAATTTTCGCTAACCAGTTAGCTGGATAGCAGATTTACTCGTAACCTTAATCAAAAAATTAAGTTTTCTCATCTTGGCTGGTGGTTTGGGAGTAAATGATGAAATTTTATGAATGTTCTTTACAAAGATTAACACATTAGTATCGCTGATTGGTTATATAAACTTTATGTATTAGTTAAATTAATACAAAATCTTTTTGCCTAAAATAATTTGAATAGATTTAGTGATTTAAATCCTTGTCAAAAAAAATATATTATGGTAAGGGTAATCACCGAAAAAAGATATTTTAGTGAAAACGAGCGAAAAAAGTCAAGTAAGTTACTTTGCACCCAGTCCTGACAACTATCTACCCCTAGATTGGTTGTTCTGATAAAACTTCTTTCACAAACCCAATATCATCTTAAAATATTCTTAATTTCTACCAATTCTCGACCTTCAATTTACAAACCACCCCAAAACTATTATGGCTATAGGCTACGTCGCGCTTGTACTTCATGCACACCTACCCTTCGTTCGTCACCCAGGAAGTGACTATGTGCTAGAAGAAGAATGGCTTTATGAAGCGATTACTGAAACTTACATTCCTTTATTAAAAGTATTTGAAGGGCTAAAACGAGATGGCGTTGATTTTAAACTTACCATGAGTATGACTCCGCCTTTGATTTCTATGCTTCGTGATCCTTTATTGCAAGAACGCTATGATGCTCACTTATCACAATTAGAAGAGCTTATAGAAATAGAAGCCGAGCGCAATATTCATAATGGTCATCTGCGGTATTTGGCGGAACATTATGCAACTGAATTTAATCAAGCGCGGGAGTTATGGGAACGTTATCAGGGTGATTTAGTTACAGCATTTAAACAGTTCCAAGATAGTAATAACTTAGAAATTATT
Source organism: Anabaena sp. AL09 (assembly GCF_001672255.1). Classification (NCBI taxonomy): domain Bacteria; kingdom Bacillati; phylum Cyanobacteriota; class Cyanophyceae; order Nostocales; family Nostocaceae; genus Anabaena; species Anabaena sp. AL09. The sequence continues at coordinate 93,051 of NZ_LJOQ01000006.1, read as the reverse complement.
ACCTGTGGTGCGACTCACGGCTACTTACCATTAATGAAAATGTACCCCCAAGCTGTATGGGCGCAAATTCAGGTAGCCTGTGAACATTACGAAGAAACTTTTGGCCAAGCCCCTAGAGGAATATGGTTGCCAGAATGTGCCTATTATGAAGGTGTGGAGCGAATGCTGGCAGATGCCGGTTTACGTTATTTCCTCACTGATGGACATGGCATTTTATACGCTCGTCCCCGTCCGCGCTTCGGTAGTTATGCCCCGATTTTTACGGAGACTGGTGTAGCGGCTTTTGGTCGAGATCATGAATCTTCCCAGCAAGTATGGTCTTCTGAAGTGGGTTATCCTGGTGCAGCCGAATATCGGGAATTTTATAAAGATTTGGGTTGGGAAGCAGAATATGAATATATTAAGCCCTATATTATGCCCAATGGTCAGCGCAAAAATACAGGTATTAAGTATCATAAAATTACCGGACGGGGCTTAGGTCTTTCCGATAAAGCTCTTTATGATCCTTACTGGGCAAAGGAAAAAGCGGCAGAACACGCTGCTAACTTTATGTATAATCGTGAGCAGCAAACTGGGCATTTACACAATATCATGGGTCGGCCGCCAATTATTGTATCTCCCTATGATGCGGAGTTATTTGGTCATTGGTGGTATGAGGGTCCTTGGTTTATTGATTATCTGTTCCGTAAGTCATGGTATGACCAGAAAACCTATGAAATGACCCATTTAGCCGATTATTTACGGGCTAATCCTCAGCAACAAGTATGTCGTCCTGCTCAGTCGAGTTGGGGCTTTAAGGGTTTTCATGAATATTGGTTGAATGATACTAATGCTTGGGTTTATCCACATTTGCACAAAGCTGCGGAACGAATGATTGAAATTTCCCAAATTGAAGCTGAAGATGAATTACAGGAAAAAGCACTTAACCAAGCTGCAAGAGAGTTGTTATTAGCACAATCTTCTGACTGGGCGTTTATTATGCGGACAGGAACAATGGTTCCCTATGCAGTCAGAAGAACGCGATCGCATTTAATGCGCTTTAATAAACTCTATGAAGATGTGAAAGTGGGTAAGGTTGATAGTGGTTGGTTGGAAAAAGTCGAGTCAATGGATAATATTTTCCCCAATATTAACTATCGCGTTTATCGGCCAGCATTTTAATTAAGTAGTTCCCAGATCCCCGACTTTTTCAAAAAGTCGGGGATCTAAAATCTAGAAACAGCAAAACCCCCAGTCACAATGCTGGGGGTTATTTTTATACACATCTTGTCAAATTGCCAGTAAATACTATCTGGGTAAATTGCGGCTGTTGTAAGCATCAATAGCATAGGCTGGTGTGCGTTGGTTATAGTCTATATCTATGCCAGTAATAGATTTAGCCAAAGCTGCAAATTTGTCAGAAGCCCAATTGCGTTCGTGAATGGGCTTGCTTTGTTCACCCATGAAGTATGCTAAAGAACCGATAACGGAAACTGCTACCCAACCAACAACCAATAGAGAAATTAAAATAGCCATTCGAGAACCTCGTTTTTTACTTTTTGTAACCTTATGTAAATAAATATAACAGATTGTTAACAGAAGTTGCAAATTATTTTCTGGTGTGTATGCCCCTCAAAGAGGTGAGGTATTCCCCACTGTAATAATTTCGTAACAAAACGCACTAATATAAAAAATAGTGATAAAATTACGCAGTTATATTTTTGTTGTTCTTCAACCGGAAGCAAGTAATTGGTAATATGCAGATCAAAACATTTTTAATTACATCTTCTTTATTGATAACTAGCCTAGCTATATCCAATAGTGCAATTGCTCAAAATCGGGGGACTCCAGGTAAGTTTGATTTTTACGTCCTTACCCTTTCCTGGTCTCCTGATTATTGTGCGACAAATGGTCAGAGTGACCAACAGCAGTGTAATTCTGGGAAAAAACTGGGTTTTGTTTTGCATGGTTTATGGCCACAATATCAAAAAGGCTATCCCGCTAATTGTTCAACGGAGAAATTAACTCCAGCTATAAAGCAACAGTTTCCAGGTTTATATCCCAGTGATAAACTTTATAATCATGAATGGCAAAAACATGGAACTTGTGCGGGAACAACTCCTCAAGGATATTTAGCATTAAGTAAAAAGTTAAAAGATTCTGTGGCTATTCCCCCGGCTTATAATCGTCCTGCTAAACCTTTTAGGACTACAGTTCAAGGTTTAAAAAGTACATTTATCAGTGCAAATAGTGAATTTACTGCTAATGGCATAGCCCCTTATTGTTCTGATTCTGGGAGATTTTTAAGAGAAGTGTTTTTTTGCTATTCTAAAGATGGAAAAGCGGGTATTTGTAGCGAAGAGATTTTAAAACGTTCTCGCAAAAGTTGTGAACAAGGAGATTTTTTAGTGAGAAATATCAGATAATTTTAGTTTCCCATTTTAGAACAATTGTTTCTACTACCTTTTTCGTTTCATTTTGCAAAACACCAGTTTTTTGTAAAAAAAAAATAATCAGATCCCCGACTTCTCAAAGAAGTCGGGGATCTATGTCCTGAGCATGATTACAAATGCAGTTGAGCAAGGAAATGATGAGTAATGGGTAAACTATCCACCACCATTGCCAAACACAACAGCATCATGTAGGAAATGGAATACAAAAATAATTCCCGCGCTATGGTTTTATCTTCGGGATTTTGCAATAAGCGCCAAGACTTATGGACAAATACCCCCCCTAAAGTCAAGGCAATAACAGCATAGACAATCCCGCTGGCGTGTAAGGGATAAAACAGCAAGATAGTCGCAGTGACAGTAATCACCGTATAAAACCAAATTTGCCGGACGGTGGCTTTATTACCCGCTACCACAGGTAACATTGGTATCCCCACCTTAGCGTAATCATCACTAATCATTAAAGCCAAAGCCCAAAAATGGGGAGGTGTCCACAAAAAGACAATGGCAAAAATTAGCCACGCAGACCAGCTTAAAGTGTCTGTTACTGCTGCCCAACCGACTAAAGCGGGAATTGCCCCTGCTGCACCACCAATGACGATATTTTGAGTGGTATGGCGTTTGAGCCAGTGAGTATAGACTAAAACATAGAAAATGATGCCAGAAAAGGCTAAAAATGCTGCCAGGAGATTGGCAAAAACGGTGAGGAGGGTAAAAGAAAGTACAGCCAGAGCGATCGCAAAAATTAAAGCATCACGGGGTTGGATCTTCCCGGAAGGGATGGGACGGTGGCGTGTACGCTCCATGTCATAATCTATATCTCGATCATAGATACAGTTAATGGTTTGGGCGCTGGCTGCTGCTAAAGTTCCACCAATCATTGTAATAATTAACAACCAGGGATTTACCTCACCCTTAGCGGCTATCCACATACTCCCAGCAGTGGTAATTAACAGCAGGGGAATAATCCGGGGTTTGGTTAGCTGGTAGTAACTTTGAACGACTTGGAGAAATGTGTCGTGGTGACGACGAGAGACATTAGTCTCAATCATGTTAGGTCTTTTTCCTTATTTTTCAAGAACTGGTCAGCAAACCGCTGTAAGCAGGAGTCAGGAGTCAGGAGTCAGGAGTCAGGAGGAAGAAGGAGGAAGAAGGAGGAAGAAGGAGGAAGAAGGAGGAAGAAGGAGGAAGAAAGAGGAAGAAGGAGTTACTGTGTTGGTGAGGGAGGAAGCAAACCATCCCGTAGTGATAAAACTGTAAATACTACCAACGTACCCAGTAAAGTCGCACCGATAGCTTGGTGAGAAACAGTAAGAGGTTCAACTTGTAAATGTAACCGGAAAGTAGCCATACCCAAAAGGAGTTGTAAAATCAACAAGCCACCCGCCATATTTGCCAGTTTTCGCAAAGTAGGATGCAGTGCTGGTGTCCGCCAAGAAATTAAAACAACTGCTAAAGTAGCGATGGTTGGCGGTACTAACCCAAAAATATGGCTGTACATGACATCACAAAGTTGTTCCCCTGCCAAACATTGGTGCAAAGCCCAACGAGAACCTACTATTGCACCCAATAAACTTTGTAAGTAGACGCAAACAGCAGCAGTTAAACCCACCCAAGGCAACTTTCCTACTGTTCCCGTGCCTTGATAGGGAATCAAACTTGTACCGATAATTAACAACGTAGTGAAAAATAGTAACGCTGTTCCTAAATGGGCGGTAACGATATCAAACCGCAATAATTGAGTTACAGTCAGTCCTCCCAAAATCCCTTGGAAGACAATTAAAAACAGGGCAAATGTGGATGCCCAAGGTAGCCACTTGGGTAAGGAAAGACGATGCCACCAGGATAAAGCACAAAGGGCGATCGCACTAAAGCCAATTAAAGCTGCATCGAGGCGATGAAACCACTCCAAAAACACTTGGAGATTCATTTGCTTGGCTGGAACTAATTCCCCATAGCACAAAGGCCAGTCAGGGCAAGCAAGTCCAGCATTCATGACGCGGGTGGCACTGCCTATAGCCATCAAAATTAAGGTGGCTACGCATATTTTCCACACCAAGCGACGAATCATCTCCTGGGGCTGTTGTGCTACTGTGGCCGCTTTATTTTGTTGTTCTAGGACAAATTCATTCATTAACAATACCTTCAAACCGCTTGTGCTAGAAATTGAAAATTTTCTATTTTGATTTAGTCCCGACTTCTACTCACCCTAACCTATAGGTCAAAATGTAGAAATCAGCTTTCCCTTATACTTTGGATCACTGTAGCTAGTTTTCGCTGTAAGATTTCGTGCTGTTTTGAAGATAGGAATAATTAAACAATGACAATTAATGAGAATTTGCGAGAATTTTTCCTAATTTAGGACTTACGCAAGTGTCACACTAAAAATCTGTTGTAGGGTGCGTCAGACTGCATAAATCCTGCAAATAAACAGATTGTTGATATCTGACGTGGTTGGTGAGCTTGTCGAACCACACCCTACCAATGTGCCAGTTGCCTAAGTCCTGTAATTGCCATCTAACTTGAGTAATACAATTTATCTCCCTTGTCCTGAAAATTGTGATCTTAATCAAAAAAATTAATAAAGATTTCAGCCCAACGCATACTATATCTCATAGCCTGCACTACATTAGTAAGTGGAGTTACTTTAGTAAATGCAGTAACTTGTAGATAAAGTAGTCAATTCATCACCAAATCAGCCGTGAAAATTCCAAATGCAATCTGGACATTACTCATTGGCATTGTCCTCACCCTCGCCAGTCTCTGGTACGGTCAAAATCACGGTCTGTTACCTGTAGCGGCCACCGATGAAGCCCCCTTGATAGATGGTCTATTCAACACCATGATGACTGTTTCTACAGGCATATTTTTGATTGTTGAAGGTGTTTTAATTTACGCTGTTATTAGATATCGTCGTCGGGCTGGTGACAATGAAGATGGTCTACCAATTGAAGGTAATGTACCACTAGAGATACTCTGGACGGCGATCCCCGCAATTATCGTCATCGGTATTTCTGTCTACAGTTTTGATGTATACAACAACATTGGCGGCTTTGATCCCCATTCGGCTCATGCTGCACCAATGATGAAAGAGGCTATGAATATGCCCGGAACGGCAATGGCTGCCACTCTAATTAATGCAGATGCGTCTGTACAAGAATCACAGTTAGATAGTAACTCTGATGCAGTTAGTAAACCAGCAGAATTAATCATTAATGTGACTGGAATGCAATATGCCTGGTTATTTACCTATGCAGATACCGACGTGACAACTGGTGAACTGCATTTACCTATTGGCAAAACGGTGGAAATCAATATGACAGCCAGTGATGTTATCCACGCCTTTTGGATTCCAGAATTTCGGGTGAAACAGGATGCCATTCCTGGTAGACAAACCAATTTGCGTTTTACTCCCAGAAAAGCGGGTGATTATCAACTTATTTGTGCTGAATTGTGTGGCCCTTACCACGGGGTGATGAAAAGCCAAGTTGTGGTAGAGACACAAGCAGCTTTTGATAGTTGGATGCAAGAACAGCTACTTGCTGGTAAAGATATTCCCAATCAAGCGGTAGCAATGAATTCCATGGCCATGACTGCCGATGAATTTCTCTCTCCTTACACTCAGGATATGGGCATTCACTCAGAAATTCTGCATCAAATTAAGTAGTTTAAGAATTACAAGAGTTGCAGCAGTTACAAAAAAAGATTTTGAACCTTTAAGTTATACATTCACGCAGGGGAGGTAGGGGAGGTAGGGGAGGTAGGGGAGGTAGGGGAGGTAGGGGAGGTAGGGGAGGTAGGGGGAGAAATTTCTGTCTTCTTTCTGTCTTCTTTCTTCCTTCCTTCTGAACTCCTGACTCGACTCCTGACTCCTGACTCCTGACTCCTGACTCCTGACTCCTGACTCCTGACTCCTGACTCCTGACTCCTGACTCCTGACTCCTGACTCCTTTTTAAAATATGACACAAACACAGTTACAAGAAACGGATAATAGCCCCAAACCAACGGAAGAACACCAGGAAAGGCATTGGCGAGACTTTTTTGGTTTTAGTACCGACCATAAGGTGATTGGAATTCAATATCTGGTAACATCGTTTATTTTTTACTGCATTGGCGGCGTAATGGCTGATTTAGTGCGGACAGAATTACGGACTCCAGAGGTAGATTTTGTCACGCCAGAAGTCTATAACAGCCTGTTTACCCTCCATGCCACAATCATGATTTTTTTGTGGATTGTGCCAACAGGGGCGGGATTTGCTAACTATTTAATCCCGCTGATGATTGGGGCGAGAGATATGGCATTTCCGCGCCTGAATGCGGTAGCTTTTTGGATGGTTCCCCCAGCAGGTGTATTACTGGTTGCCAGTTTGGCGGTAGGTGATGCCCCGGATGCTGGTTGGACTTCTTACCCGCCGCTGAGTTTGGTGACAGGCCAGGTGGGTGAGGGGATTTGGATTATGAGTATCTTGCTATTGGGAACTTCTTCGATTTTGGGGGCGATGAATTTTCTCGTCACCATTTGGAAGATGCGTGTTCCTAGTATGGGCATCTTTCAAATGCCGTTGTTTTGTTGGGCGATGATAGCAACTTCGGCTTTAGTGTTGGTATCTACACCAGTATTAGCTGCGGCTTTGATTTTGTTGGGTTTTGATTTGTTGGCAGGAACAAACTTTTTTAATCCCTCTGGGGGCGGAGATCCTGTTGTTTATCAGCATATGTTCTGGTTTTATTCTCACCCAGCGGTTTATATTATGATTTTGCCTTTCTTTGGGGCAATTTCGGAAATTCTGCCAATTCATGCCCGCAAACCGATTTTTGGCTATAAAGCGATCGCTTTTTCATCCCTAGCTATCAGCTTCTTAGGCTTAATCGTCTGGGCGCACCATATGTTTACCAGTGGTGTCCCTGGTTGGTTGCGGATGTTTTTCATGATCACTACCATGATCATCGCTGTCCCCACTGGGATTAAAATTTTCGGTTGGTTAGCAACTCTCTGGGGTGGCAAAATCCGCTTCACTAGTGCCATGTTATTTGCTATCGGCTTTTTAGCAACTTTTGTGATTGGTGGCATTAGTGGCGTAATGTTGGCTGCTGTTCCTTTTGATATTCACGTTCACGATACTTACTTTGTGGTGGCACATCTCCACTATGTTTTGTTTGGTGGTAGTGTGTTAGGAATTTTTGCGGCTATTTATCACTGGTTCCCGAAAATGACGGGACGGAAAATGAACGAATTTTGGGGTCAGGTGCATTTTGCCTTAACCATGATTGGTTTAAATATGACTTTCTTACCCATGCACAAGCTGGGATTGATGGGTATGAACCGCCGGATTGCTGAATATGATCCTAAGTTCACGGCTTTAAATGAAATCTGTACCTACGGATCTTATATATTGGCGGTTTCGACGTTACCATTTATCATCAATGCCGTTTGGTCTTGGTTCTATGGGGAAAAAGCCGGTAATAATCCTTGGCAGGCGTTAACTTTGGAATGGATGACTTCTTCTCCTCCCAGTATTGAGAATTTTGAAACTCTCCCTGTTTTGACTACTGGTCCATACGATTATGGGGTGAGTGAGGAAAGAATTGAAACTGAACCTGTATTAACTCCCCAAACTGAATCAGCACTTTAGAAAAGGCACAGGGCGTAGGGGGAAGATTTTTCTGTTTTCTTCCTCCTGACAACTGACAACTGACAACTGACAACTGACAACTAAAAATTTATGCAAGGTCAAATTATTGACACGGGGAAAACTGAATTAAGTCACCACACAACTGTTTCTCATCATGAGGAACATCCAGATCATCGTTTGACTGGTTTATTTATGTTCCTTGTGGCTGAGGGAATGATTTTTATGGGTTTGTTTGGTGCATACCTGACTTACCGTTCTACTATTCCTGTCTGGCCACCAGTAGGGACACCGGATTTAGAATTGTTGTTACCTACTGTGAATACTTCTATTTTGATAGCTAGTAGTTTTGTGATGCACAATGCTGATACGGCTATTAAAAAGAATGATACTAAGGGAATGCGGATTTGGTTGGCAATTACCGCAGTTATGGGGGCTATTTTTTTGGCAGGTCAGGTTTATGAATATACTCATTTAGAGTTTAGTCTGACTACCAATTTATTCGCTAGTACGTTTTATGTGTTGACTGGTTTTCACGGTTTGCACGTTACTATCGGTGTTTTAGCGATTTTAGCAGTGTTGTGGCGATCGCTTACCCCCGGACACTACAGCAATGAAAAACGATTCGGGATTGAAGCAGCGGAAATTTACTGGCATTTTGTAGATGTAATTTGGATTATTTTGTTCGGATTACTGTATTTACTCTAGGTATTTATTACTGGCGTTGTTCACTCCACTCGAATAACCTACAATCCCCCTTCTTTGGGGGGTAGAAACAGCTTGATAATTTCTACCCATAACTATCCATATATTACTGTTTGTCCAAGTCTTCAATTAGTTGATCAACAAAATCCCTCAACCGTTGCTGCTGTGTCAGGGACGGGTTTTTTATTTTCTCTCTTTAAACTTTCTCAACTTGCTTGGGTGCTTCCATTAGCAATACCTTGTCCAAATCGAAAAAAGTCTTGATTTGTAGGTTGGGTGAGGTACGTTCACGAAGTGTGGCGATAGCTTGCGTGGCGACGTAGGAGCCATAGCCATAACCCAACAAATGCGTCGGGTTGCGCTGTCGCTTAACCCGACCTACAAAAAATGGACAAGATATTGATTAGAGTAAATAATTGTCCTCATCTAATTATTCGCAAAATTTGATGATTTATTTGGAGATTTAAGAGTTATTATTTTTAGCAAAGATAAATTTAAAAACTTTCATAAACCGAATTAATGTGGTGTCTTATCCCCAAGTTTGTATTTCACAGCCTAGCTGTCCTATTCATTTAGTTGGCAAAACAGGACAAGCTGTAGAGATTTCTATTCATACTCCCAGTCCATATATCTGTGCCAATTGCGAACAGATATTACCAGATTGGAAACAGCAGCAGTTTTTGTGGGTAGTGGTTGTTTTACAGCAATCACAATATTCTCTAGAAGAAATGACCACAGAAACAGAAATAGAAAAGGAAAAGCTGCGGGAAAAATTTATGCGTTTTGGTTGCGATTTGGCATTTAATTTGCGCGACCGCGGGTATTTAACAGACTTGATAGATCCCCGGACAGGTTATCCATTACTGTCTCATTCTGGCTTAGTTCCCCACGATGATACAGCAGTAGCCCAAGCCTTACTCAAGTATCCCGCAATTGAAAATAAATGCCATGTTCTTGTGCATCCTCAATGGGGAACTGCTGTTTATCCCAGTGTCATGCTTTCAGAAGCACCTCCAGACATCATTGAATCAGTCACTCAAGCCATAGCACCAATGCACGGTTGGATGGAGGTTTAGTAGAGCAAGGGGATGTAGGGGGGAGGAGGTAGAGGAGGTAGGGGAGGTAGAGGAGGTAGGGGAGGTAGAGGAGGTAGAGGAGGTAGGGGAGGTAGGGGAGGTAGAGGAGGTAGAGGAGGTAGAGGAGGTAGAGGAGGAGGTAGGGGAGGTAGGAATAAGATTTTTTCCACTGACAACTGACAACTGACAACTGACAAAATAAATGTGTAGGCTAGAATTACGAAGCTTTTAGTCAGAGGAAGGGAGTATGGATAGTAACAATTGGTTGCAACAGTTAATGATGTTGGGTATTGGCACAACTTCTTTAGTTGCAGACAAACTGAAAGAAGTCAGTGACGAACTCGTTAAAGACGGTAAACTCAATCCTGAGCAAGCTAAGGCGGTAATGGATGATCTTGTTACCCAATTACAGTCTGAACAAGGTAATTGGGATGAGCAAATGCACCGACAAATGCGGAATATGATGCAGGACTTGGGAGTTGCCCGTCAGTCAGAAGTAGATGAATTACGGGGAAGAATTGACCGTTTAGAGCGTCAGGTTCGGGATTTGGAAAATAAGCTGTGGCGCTAAAAGGTCATTTCTGATTTAAACTAATTTGTGTTCTATCGGTAATCTGATCATCAGTAATTAAAACAGAGAGGGCTGATTTTGAAAGGGATTTTCCTCAGCGTGGTGTTAATGCTGGTATGTGTTGGCGTTTTAGTATTTACCCAAATTAGTGGTCAAAAAGATACTGCAATCGGTAATTCTTCCCCAACACAACCAACCACCACTGTCACTCAAGAAAACAATACTCTAATAAAGAGCAATACCATGTCTGAAGCTAAAGTTGTTACTACCGACTCTGGATTAAAATATGTGGAACTAGTCGAGGGAACGGGCGCAATTCCCCAAACTGGCCAAACCGTTGAGGTTCACTATATCGGTACTTTAGAAGATGGGACTAAATTTGATAGTTCGCGCGATCGCGGTAAACCCTTTAGCTTTAAAATTGGTGTAGGACAAGTAATTAAAGGTTGGGACGAAGGCGTAATCACTATGAAAGTAGGTGGCCGTCGCCAATTAATTATCCCTGAACAATTAGGCTATGGTGCGCGTGGTGCTGGTGGTGTGATTCCCCCCTACTCTACTTTAATTTTTGATGTGGAATTGTTAGGCATTAAATAGGTAGATAGACACAATTAAATATAAGATTGGCGGACAGGATGCCCACCCCACAAAAGTTATATATTTATTGTGGGGTCGGCTTCTAACCCGCCATAGTCCTGGTTAAAAAACATATATTACATTGAGTGTGATATGAATACTGCTTATTTGGACGAATCATCTTCCTTTAGCTTTGACTTTCTTGCACCTCACCCCAGCCAAGATGCTGATTTACTCCAACAGCTATCTTTTATTCCTGGGTTGAAAGAAATTCTCATGTTACGTCAAGTTCACGCTCTAGAACACGCTACGGTTTGGGTATTAGGGGACAATAAAAAACCCTATTCACCACCAGGAACAAGCACTAATACGCAATTAGATGATGAATTATTAGGTGGTTTGTCTACCGAACAGGGATTTTTTCTATATGGTGATGTGAATATTAATGATTTGCGCCGCGCGGTAACATTAGCTAAACATCGTCTTACCAGTGGAGAATGGGATTTAGCTATACATCCCCGTTGTGGCACAAATGTATCTGTGGCTATGTTATTAACTGCTGGACTATCGGTAACTGTACCTTTTTTATTGCCGTTTCGACCAATTGAACAACTTATTGGCTTAGGTTTAGCAGCAACGGCCGCAGCGGGAATTGCACCGGATTTAGGAATGCTCACTCAGCGTTATATTACAACTTCTATCCCTTTTAATTTGGCTGTTGAAAATATTACTATTGCTCGTGATTTTTGGGGAAAGGAAAGTCATTTTGTTAAGGTATCTTGGGAAAATTAGGAGTTAATCAATCAGGAGTTAATCAATTAAGAATTAATAAACCACAAAGGAACGAAGAACACGAAGGAAGAAGAAAGAAGGAAGAAAATTTAATATTTAGTATTATGAAAAAGCTTTACTTTTTAGTTCCGGGGACAGATGATAAATTTGCTTGTGGTGGTCTTTGGGCGGAGTTGAAAACGGTTACTTTAGCTCAACAGATTTGTGCTGCTGAAGTAGTTACTTATCGTCAGCGGGAATCAGGTAAATTGTTTTTAGACGATTTATTGCAAGAGGACAATTTAAATGATGTAATTTTTGTGATTAGTTGGGGATTTGATGTTGGTAAACTTGCATCTAAATTGCCAAAATATCATGTAATTTATCATGCTCACAGTGCAGGTTATAAGATTAATTTACCATCGAGTATTCCCATAATTACAGTTAGCAGAAATTCTCTAGGTTATTGGGGACAACAAGCACCAAATTCTCTAATTTATTATTTACCTAATCAAATTAGTCAGGAATTTACTAATTTACATCAAAATCGAGATATTGATGTTTTAGTTCAAACGCGGAAATCTTCAGAATATTTAATTAAGTCATTAATTCCAGCTTTAGAAAAAAAATGTAAGGTGTTGGTTATTGATAGTTATGTAGAAGATTTACCAGCTTTATTTAATCGCACGAAAGTTTATCTTTATGATTCGGCGGAATATTGGCAATTACAAGGAGTTAGCGAAGGATTTGGTTTACAACCAATGGAAGCATTAGCTTGTGGTTGTCAGGTGTTTTCTAGTGTCAATGGGGGATTATCTGATTATTTAGATCCAGGATTTAATTGTTATAAAATCGCTGGTTATGCTTTGGAATATGACGTAGATAGAATTTTGAAAGTTTTAGCATCTTCTACATCATTGACTTTATCTGAAAATGTATTAGCAGAGTATAGAACTGAGAATATTATCCAACGCTTGCGGGTAATTTTAACAGAAATTAATGATTTCTTTACTCATGAAAATAATTACTCAAATCCAATTGCCAATTTGACAAAAATCCGGTTAGCAAAATTGTTTATACAGAGAATTTTTGGTAAAATTAAGAAGAAATATTTACAAAGTAATTAAGGAATCATGAATAGACGATTATTGGTGACAGGGGGGGCTGGGTTTATTGGAGCGAATTTTGTCCATCATTGGTGTCAAGCTTATCCAAATGATAAATTAGTGGTATTGGATGCTCTTACCTATGCTGGAAATCGCTACAATTTAGCATCAGTTGCAGAAAGAGAGAATTTCCGGTTTGTCCAAGGGGACATATGCGATCGCTCTTTAGTTGATAAATTACTCTTAGCAGAAAATATAGATACTATAGCCCATTTTGCTGCCGAATCTCACGTTGATCGGTCAATTACTGGACCTGCTGCATTTGTCCAAACTAATGTAGTAGGAACTTTTACTCTTTTAGAAGCTTTTCGTCAACATTGGGAAGCAAAAACACAACCTGATAATTACCTATTTCTTCATGTTTCTACAGATGAAGTTTATGGTAGTCTCACTTCAGATGAACCAGCGTTTTCAGAAACTACAGCTTATAGTCCCAATAGTCCCTATTCAGCCTCAAAAGCTGGGAGTGATCATTTAGTTCGGGCTTATTATCATACTTATAAATTACCGACAATTATCACTAATTGCTCTAATAATTATGGTGCTTTTCAATTTCCCGAAAAGCTAATTCCTTTGATGTGTATTAACATTTTAAATGGTAAAGAATTACCTATTTATGGTGATGGAAAAAATGTTCGAGATTGGTTATATGTAGTTGATCACTGTCGGGCTTTAGATGTGGTAATCCATCAAGGAAAACCAGGAGAAAATTATAATATTGGTGGTAATAACGAAGTTGAAAATATCAGTCTGGTACAAAGTTTATGTAAAATCATGAATGAATTAGCACCAGATTTACCAGTATATCCAGCGGAAAAATTAATTACTTTTGTGAAGGATAGACCTGGACATGATCGAAGATATGCTATTAATGCCAATAAGCTAAAAACAGAATTTGGTTGGACTCCATCCGTGACAATTAATGAAGGGTTACGTTTAACTGTAGAATGGTATCTGAATAATCATGATTGGTGGAAACCTTTGTTATGAGAAATTCGTAATTATCAATTACTAGCCAATCCTTAATTCTTCTTAATAATGAATAGGAAATTTGGATTGGAGTAAATTTCTGACAGCTACTTCTAAATCATTTTCTTTAAGCAAAGATTCTCCGATGATCACTGTTTGTACACCAATTTCAGCAACAAATGATAAATCATCGGGGGTTTCTATACCTGATTCACTGATGACTAAAATTCCTAGCTTTTGAAGTTGCGATCGCCTAGCTGCCAATAATTCCTGAGTAGTGTTAATATTGATATTAAAATCACTTAAACTCTGGTTATCAATGGAAACTATTCTGACATCTTCTAATGCGAGAACCCTATCCAAATCATTTAAGTTATGAACTTGGATGATAGCATTCATCCCTAAGTAGTGAATCACTTGTAAAAAGTTTTGTAATTGCTTATCTGTCAGAATAGCAGCAATTAATAATATTGCATCTGCACCAGCGGAACGGGCTAAATAAATTTGGCAAGGATCAATGATAAAATCTTTGCAAAGTAGAGGTATTCCTACGCGATATCTGATAGCACGAAGATGATCAAACCCACCATGAAAAAACTTTTGATCAGTGATAACAGATACACAAGATGCTCCTCCTTTTTTATAAGCCTGAGCAATAGTAACTGGATCAAAATCTGGTCTAATTACACTATGATAAAGTGATGCTTTTTTCACTTCTGCAATTAAACTAGGTTTATAAATACTCAACTGCAAAGCCGTAGAAAAGTCCCGGACAGTAGGAGCAGCAGTTAACTGACGTTGCAAGGAAGCCCAAGACATATCTTTTTGTATTTGTGCAACTTCTAGTGTTTTCTGCCATACAATTTCTTTAATAATTGCTTGCATTTGATGATTATAACTTGTGGTTGGGTAGATCATAAAATCGGCATGATAGTGATAAATTTTTATTGATGAATCTTCACCTTTCCTTCTTATTTTTCAGAAAAAATTCTCACAAATCCATGTTTAAAACGCAACTACTTTAATTTCAAATCAAACCTGTCAACTTTTCTGATAGGTGGTTAATTTTGCTGAGAATTACCAAGCAAGCAGTTAGTTTTAAGTAATCTGATATAAGTACGATAGGGGATATAGTCCATAGGGTTGTAACCAGCAAATTGTAAAACTAGAACACAAGCCCAAGAATATTTACCAGATATAATCGCTTTGATTATTTGCTCTATTTGTTCAGTCTTGATTTTTTTATGAACAGATGAATTATAATCGTTAAAATTTTGACTCATAATCTGCACTCCTGTTGGTAACAACAATCATCCAATTTTTTTGAAGACTTTCCTGATACTTGTCAGCAAAGGCTTCTTTTTAAGACTACCTAAAGTTACCCTCCTAATACATGAATTATTTTTTGATTAACTTGATGATTTTTTCGCTCTTATTTTTTTACATTTAATTAATTATAATAATCTCGTTTTTTAAGTGTAATTTAAGCAGCGACAATCATATAATATTTTTCTCCATTTTTATGTTAATTTTTTTGTGTAATCAAATTACAAGTTATTTAATCCAATGCACTGGTTTGTAATTGATTATCCGTAAAATTATCACCCCCTTTTATATTTTTCTTAACTTTCATCTATATTTTTATTACCTAATGTTCTTCTTCAAACATTTTGGCTACTTGGTACTTATGATGCCAAATCAAAGGACTCCTACCTAAATATACGTACTGTTGTAACTGAAACGCCTATTGAACGTCCAAAAAGAAAACAACAGGAATTTTATTCAGGAAAGAAAAAACGTCGTTTTTTATCAATTACTGCTTGGTAAATTGCTATTAGTTGCTGGTAATTATTTTCAGGGGTATAACGTGCTTCATAAGCAGAGCGAGCATTTTTACCCATACAAATCATTTCTTCAGGATGCTCAAATGCCCATTTTATTTTATTTGCTAAATCTGTTGAATTGCCAGATTGGAAATGTAGACCAGTAACATTATTCTCGACAATTTCCGCCATACTACCCCAACCTGATGCTAATACAGGTAGGCTACAAGCAAAGGCTTCAACCATAGTTAAACCAAAAGTTTCATACCAAATTGAAGGGAAAATCAGAAATTTTGCATTATGCATTAGCTGCATGACTGCCAACTTATCCTGTTGACCTAGAAATTGGATAACATTATCAAGCCCAGCAGATTGAATACTTGCCCGTAAGTTCTCAAGCTGCGGACCAATTCCAGCTATTTTCAGCGGTATATGCAAACTATTTTGTAAATATGCATCTAGGAGAGTTGAAATACCTTTTTCCGGCGAAATTCGTCCCACAAAGAGTGCATATTCACCATTGCTTCTGGTGATATTTAATGATTGTGGATCGAAGATGTAATTAGGCTTAATGTAGATTTTTTCCCTCGGTAGCCCAGCCTGAACCATCTTTGCTTTTTGAAAAGCTGTCAGTGAAATGTAAGCATCAACTGATTTTTGCCAAGTACCGCGCTGCCCGTGAACAGCTAACATTGCAGCAACGACAGCACTTTGAAGGTGCGAACCACGATAGCAAGCGTGTAAAATACCAGACCATGCTATCCTTTTGCCCAAGCAATCTTCACAAGCAGTGTTGTTCCGAAATAGCATTGCATTGGGACAACCAAGTCTATAATTATGCAGTGTTTGTACAACAGGCACATTAGCGTTTTCACAAGCATCGTACACAGATGGAGAGAGCAGTGGAAAAAAGTTATGAATGTGTACTACATCAGGACAAAAGTGATCTATTATCTTACTCACATAGTGCTTGGACGCAGATGAATATATGGCAGAGAAAGCTGCATTAATTCTATCTTCAATGCTAACTATTTCATCATTGCCAACTTCATTTAATACAACCTGATGACCTTTTTCCTCCAGTAAAGCTTTTTCAGCCTGTACGACTGAATCTTCTCCTCCAGCATATTGATAGCGGTTATGTAGCAGTAGAACTTTCACTAGCTTAACCTTTCTAAAAATTGAGGTGATGGACTAAATTCCTACCGAGTTAAAGCATCAGTCTCCGAAACTTTCTTGCTAACAACCTCTAAATAAAGTTTATGCAAACTCTCTCCCACAACTTGCCAACTGTAGTTTTCATTGACTAGTTTCCGACCTGCCTGACCCATACTCACTATTAGTTCTGGATTTTGAACTAAATGAATCATTGCGGCCGCTAGGTCTCGTACAGCTTGATATGGTTCGTCAGCAGCAATTTTCAAGCCAGTTTCCTCTGTAACTTGAACAGCCGGTCCACCTAAATCTAGACAGATAACAGGACGACCTGCTGCCATTGCTTCCATGCACACCCCCCCTCCAGAATCATGTAAGCTGGGATGAACTAGCACATGACAATCTTTTAATAAATCTAAAGCCTTTTCACGGGGCAACCTACCCCAAAATTTAACTTTTTTAGCAATTCCTAAATCTGATGCCAAAGTTTGCAGGTGATGCCATTCCGGTCCATCTCCCACAATCCAGTATTCTGTATTCGGTAGATTTGCTTGAGCAAAAGCACGCAGTCCTAAATGAAAGCCTTTCCAGTGCAAAAGTCTACCCATGCTGATAAATTTTATTATTGGCTCATTCAGGATTTCATATTGATTTAGATGCTCTATCTCTTCCACAGATAACCCTAATTGAGACTGAATTTCCACATAATTTGCGCCTATTTCATAGAGTCGTTGGGCTGTATCTTTAGTTGTAGCTCGGACTACAGCACTTCTTTTGGCAGTAAGACGGACGAACGGGTCTTGCTCTCCTAGCCAGCCAGCGCTGCTACGAGCAATTTCGTAAATTTTACCTTTCCAGCTAAAATCCTGCCAAAAACTTGCTGGTGCAGATTCTCCACCACCTACAGGACCCCAAACAAGGGGAATCGGTAGGAGTGAGAGGAAACAAGGACTGGAATACTTAACAAAGGTGACATGGTGGCTCAAGTCAAAGCCAATTTCCTGATGTAAGTCACGGGCGACAAAATAGGCTTGAATTTGCCAGAGGTAATAGTGAAGCTGCATTCCCCCAGACTGTCCCCAGCGTCTACTATCTTGCCAAAAGGGGAGGGTAAAGTAAACAAAGTGAAGATTGGGAACAGGGTGACGTGCTAATTCTGCGTTGATGATATCCTGACTCTCATCGGGTCGAGTGAGTACCCAGACTTCATGGTATTTAGCAGCTTCTCGGACAATATTCCAACCCACACCAGGTTCTGAACCTATACCTGGTTCGCAGGAGTAAGCAGACATTAAAATCTTCATATTTATACTTGTATTGAGTAATTAACACTCTTCTGTCCAGGTAAGAGACAAGAAATATCCCCCCTGCTCTGTACTGTGCCTCTGCCGCGTCTGTTTCTTCAGTCGTTGTTCTTGCCATGCTAGTCCTAGAATAAAAGCAATAGAAAGCATGAAGCCTGGTTCTTCCATTTGAGTAAAAATAAAACCCATCACGAGAACAGTTAGTAAAGTAACTTTTAAGGAATCATCTAGACCAAAATGTTGCCAAGTTAAATACCATAGAAATAGGTATGCTCCTACACCCAAAAGCCCTAAATCTCCCCATATTCCAGCCCAACCAAAAATGGGGCTGAAGAGACTGGAACTATAACAAAGCCAAAAACTATTGACAAAATCCATTGCTTCCTGACTAATTGGATTGGTGGTAGCACCTAGTGGTCCGAGTATAGACCAATAATCTCTAAGAAACCATACTCCTAGACGGCTGACAGTATGTCCAGGACCTAGACCAAACAACCAATTCAGATAGGATTGATAATGAGATAAAATAGAATGCACCGAGTAGAATTTGGCATACCAAGCTTGACCGTCTGATCCGTAAAGTTCCGGTCGCGCCCAGGCCGTAAATCCAGCAAATGCTTCTAAATTTTGTACGCACCAAAGAAATCCGTATCCGAAGAAAGTGATCGCACTCAGAAATTTGATCGTTTTACCAAAATCCTTTGAATTCACTAAGATTAGAAGAATCCAGGCAACTAAATAAGCAAGTAAAAGTTGTTTGGAATCGGAAAAGAGAATCTGCCAAAAACCAGCGATAACTGCCCCGATTCTCATCCATAGCGGAAAACTCTTTTCATTAGTGAAGAAGTATAAAGCAAAGGCAATTGATACCGAAGCGGATACATAATTACCAGCCCCGGTAGGGAAAAAAACTCCGCCACATCCGTCTGTTCCATTGAGTCCCTTCGCATAGAGTTTTCCTGCATCAATTAGAGGTTTTTGGACAGCAGCGAGGACAAAGTTAATCAAAACAGACCACATCAGCCACTTCTTGATGCGGGTAATGGATTCAAAAGACATGGGAATACAGACTATAGCCAGCAGAAACATGAAAGGTTCTGCCAGCATCATGAAAGAGACGACGGCATTAATTAAGCCTGTGTTATTCCATAATGCACTAGCTAAAACTGCAACTAGAAAAATCAAAAGTCCTAATACAAAAGAATAGGCAATATTAATTTGTTTGCGATCTTTTGCCCGACTGGTAAATAATACAACTCCTAAAACAAAGGGAACAACTGCGAAGTGAGCAAGGTTAAAAATTGAAGGAGCGTGAGTAATGGCACAAAAAATACGGGAGTAGAAAACTACGGAAAAGGCAAGGATAATTAAGCTTGTATTATCAATCCATCCTTTCTTTTTTGGTTTCTTAGTTGTGGGTGGATGCAAATACATAATTTGCCTACTGTATGACTGGAGAATGTATATAGAATTTTTCCATTTGATGCAATAAATAAACCTTGATAGAGTCAAAACAGGAGATAGAGTAATATATGTAATTTATACTGATTCTCAATGAGATGTGGTAGGGGAGCATCCACTTTTGGAAGAAACATAATTCTCGCACTCCAAAAACCCTACTATATGGTTCATCTAAAAAAGGCTATCCGCCAAAAGTGGATGCTCCCTGTGATAGTGCCTTCAAAATTCATTAATGCCTAATTAGATAACTTAAACGTTCCTCGAATACGCTGCCTTTTAGAACTGCAACATAATCAGATGTTCCCCGTAAATAAGTTCGATCACTTAGCAAGTCTACAACCTCCGTTTTAAGAAAGCTTTTGTATATTCTGAAAAGTTTATAATCATAACTATGAAGAAGCTGAACAACTGGATCTGTAGCATTACAATTCTCATGTCGTTCAAAAACAATGCTTCCGATTTTATGTTCATGAAGGGCTTTTTTCATCCCCTCAAATACCTCAAGCTCATGTCCTTCAACATCTATCTTGCAAAGAGCTACCTGAGATATATTATTTTCCTCTAACCAGGCATCAAAAGTAGTAACATCTACCTTGATATTTTCGCGAGTTGATCTCTTGATAGCGAAGTGTGGAAGAGTAGTATCTTCATCGTCTTTTTTAATATGTGACCATCCAGGTTGCACCGATTCCACTGTCATTGTTATTTGTCCAGAGTAATTTGACAGAGCTTTTGGAATTAAGGTGACGCAAGAAATGCAATTTGCCTTCAAATTTTCCATCAGACATTCTTGCAGTCGAGGAACAGGTTCAAAACAATAAATATGACCTGATGAACCCACATATGGCAAAATTTGGAGAGATGTGTCGCCAATATTTGCACCTATGTCACACACAATATCCCCAGACTGAATGAGACGACCAATTACAACAGTAATCCAGGTTTCAAAGTCTCCAAACCAGAATAAGTTCTTAACAATATAATCTTGTCCGCATGGGTAAGCAGCATATTTTATACCATATTTGGCTTCAAATTCCCCAAAGTTATTTGGTACATCTGGTAGTTTGCTCAATAAACTTGCCCGTGGTTGCTGAAATGGATAATGCTTTGTGAATGCACGCAAAGTAGTCAAAATCATATTTTTCATACCCCCTCAATATCTAATTTCAAAAGATAAATATTACTAATCTCTTTTAAATAATTATCTAGTTGTAAATTAACACTAATGTATGGGTTATTGTAGACAAATTGGCAAAATTTACAGTTGATTTTTTTATAAATTATTGAAGATTCCTATAGGTTACAAAAGTTTTCTCATAAATCGTCGCTACCTGTTCTGCTGTATTTTGCCAGTTAAAAAACTGTGACCTAGATAGTCCTTTCTCAATTAAGTTTGCATAGAGAACGGGGTTTTTATAAAGCTCAATCACTGCATCTGCGATCGCTTGCGGACAATTGGGATCTATCATTATCCCCGCATCTCCTACTACTTCTGGCAAAGATGAAACATTAGAAGTAATCACAGGAGTACCACAAGCCATTGCTTCCACAATTGTTAATCCAAATCCTTCATATAAAGAGGGAGCTAAAAGCACATCAGCGGCATTGTAAATTTGCACTAGACGGGCTTTGTCTGGATTACCTAAATTGAAAATATATGATTCCAGATCGTGCGCTTGAATAAAGGCTTGTTGCTCCTGCGTAAATCTATCTCCTGTTTTCCATAGACATATTGGAAATCCCTGTTCTTTTAAATCTTTTAATACTCGCAGGACTGTCAAAATGTTTTTGCGTTGATGGGTGCTACCAACATTCAGCAAGCAAAAAGTTTCAGGTGATTGCGTATACTGCTTACGAATCTCGGCCACTTCTGGATTAGGAAGCACTTGAAATTCTGAACTTATGCCATTGAGAGCAACAGTGATTTTGCTTGGCTTAATCTCTAACATCCGGGTGACATCTTCAGCCGTATTGCTAGAAACTGCAATTACATGATTTGCTTTTTCCATCCCACTTACTGAATATTTCCACATAGCCGTACTCAATGCGGGAATCCGTGATTGATCTCGCAAAATTTCTGGATAGATGAAATGCACCAAGTCATGACAGGTGACAACTACAGGCTTATTAGCTCGATGTAGTCCATAGACGATATGAGCATCGCTTTGGTCAATTACATGAAAAATATCTGCCTCTAATTGAGAGACAGCGCGGGGATGTCGCCAAAAAGTTTCATAATATTTTTTAATACCTAAGCCTGATAGATAGAGTTTGTCAGAGCTATTCCAAGGAATGGGAGCAATTTCGGCAATTTCCCAATTTGGTCGCACTGTCTTTAATCCTGCTACTAGGTTGTCAGCATAGACCTCTAGACTAAACGTAGATCCTGGTACTCGTCGCACAATCATTATTCGCATTACATATCTCCAAATAAATTGATTTGATATTTCCAATACTACTTAAATCATGACTATTTCTAGTTGAGAATTAGCTTGAATAGCCTGATCTAGAATAGCGGCAGTCTTAGCTAGAGAACGCTGCATATAATGACTTTCAAATGTAGAATTATCAGAGTTAAAAGTTAATGCTAAAGCTTGCTGTATAGCTAGTTCTAAATCTGTCTCGTCTTGATAAACTACTCCAACTTTTGTTGGATAGTTAACTTGACTACTCATCAAAGGAAAATCTGGACAGACGACATAAGTTCCTACATTAATTGCATCCCCAGCAACACCACTACATCTGTAAAAATACTTTGATTTTTCATAATTCAATACAATAATATCACAGGCTGATAAAGCAGCCATATAGGCATCATTAGTAGATGTATCAATCAACTTAATTCCCTCTAAATCCATCCCGTTAAAACATGAAAAATCATCAGTACCAATAATAAGTAAAATATCTGAATTCTTAGCAATCTTTAACATTAAATTCAGGGTATTAGAAAAATTTTTTCCTTTCCTTGATTCTCCAATAATGCCAACTTTTTTCTTGCTCATTTCCTGATCATCAGATAACTCATATTCATTGGCAATTGTTCCACTATTAACAACAGAATGAGGTAATGATATATGTCTTTCTAATTCTTGTTTTTTATAACCTAAATCCATTAAAATAGAAGAAGTTTCCAGGATAATAAATTTGTATTTTAGATTGTGATACATCTTGAGCATGAAATTCATGAATGGGTTTTCATAAGCTTGTTGAACATTGTGATTGTTTACTAGATAAACATTTTGAGTCCAAAAAGAAACTAAGAAAGATAAAAACAGAAATTCTGTTGAGAAAGCATATATGATCACTGCATCTTTATCTTTATGCATATTGATTTTTATCCCTAAATCAATATGCATGATGACTAATGTGATTACTTTAAAAACTTTTTGCAGCAAAATATTCTTAATCTTTGGAAACAGACTAGGTGCATTACCTGTAATAACGCAGATATCATTTTTTGAGAATTTAGCCGATTCAATTAGCATTAGTTCTAAATTGTTACGCATCTCTATCTCCTCCTTTAAAAATAGCCAAAAAGATATTTACCGATCAAACTTTTTTCTTAATCTTCTTCAAATGGTCTGCTAATCTCAAAGCAAATGCCACGATCATAAATGTGGAATTGGCTTGACCAGAAGTTACGAAAATAGAACTACTGGCAACAAATAAATTATCTACGCCATGAACGTTGCAGTTAGTTCCGACAACACCATCTTGGGGATGTTCTGACATTCGCGTTGTCCCAACTTGATGAAATCCATCTCCAGCCTGTTCCCAGACGCTAGATTCAGGATCATCAGTTACATACTTTAAATAACCACAGTTATGCTCTCTGAGGTACTGATCCCAATATTTATGAGCTTGAACCACACCGTCTATATCTTGCTGTGTGAACTGAAGATTGATATTCAGTCTTCGCATTCCTATTGCATCCCTTTCATCTGATAGGGTGACAGCGCTATTGGGGTTGGGTATCTGCTCACTGTGATAGTGCAAAGGATATTCATTAGCAGCACTGTAGACAAACAAGGCCGGAATTTTTCTTTTGGCAATATATCGCCCATAGCCAAAACGAGGAACAAAAGCGATAGCCTGTTTAAAGTCTTTCAAAACATTCATAATATGCGCTCGATAGACCCCCTGATTCTCTTTTCCTATCGCAGCTTTTCGCATTGCTGTTGAGGTTAAATAATTTCTCAACACGGGCATATTTAAGGCTAAATAGGCAGAAGATAAAACGCCATTTTGATGAGATGGATCACCAAATTTGGGAGATCCTAGCCAAGCTACAATATTGGGAAGTTGTTTTTCATGTAAGAACTCACGAGTGAAGGAGAAACGACGACGCACATAAATTTTGTCTGGATCTCGATCAAATCCAAAAACAGTATCCTTGGGTGGTCTGGTGAAATGTATAAGGGCAATATCTCCCGAAAGATGCCCCATGTAGAACTTTCCTAAAAGTCCACTATGGTTGCCGATGCCACCTGGATGCTGCCGATCAGAGGCAAGTAGTAGACGAGTAGTGTTTAATGCACCACCTGCCAGTACATACTTTTGACATTTCACCCAAATATTCTTACCTCCCAAGGTTTTGGCATGAAGTAACTCAACCTGAGTGCCTTGTTCATTAGTTTCAATTTCAGTGCAAGTTAAGCCATAAAGTAGTTTGATCTTTTGGGACTGCTGCAAATCATGAAAATATTCTTTACCAAAGTTGGTAGGGAGAGACCATCTTTCTAGGGTTGAGTTAAGTACCTCTGCATCAGGTAATCCTGGAACAATGGATTTCTGCTGGATGTTGGAGATATTTTTGATATTAAACTCTGACTGACCACAAAAGAAATAGTCACACGCCCTTTGAAAGTAACCTGCAATTTCTTGATAAGTGATAGGCCAATCTGAATTCTGAATATAAGGTCGCTGATCAAAATCCACAGGGTCGTAAGGCAAACAACGCCCACCCCAAATGATGGATGTTCCTCCCAATTGTCTGCGAGTACATTCTGACATGGGTGCATGCAAAGTGGGATCAAAATGACTGGCTTCACCAAGATTTTGAATCTCCTCGGAGAAATGTAAACGTCCACTCTCGATGAGAGCAACTTCGTATCCTGCCTTAGCTAACTCTAAGGCTAAAACAATACCAGCCGGACCTGAGCCAACTATTGCAATATCTGCTCTGAAAGTAGTTTCATTTTCAAGATTTTCTGCATCAATAAACATTTTTATGATTATACCTTTAGTTTAATAACGTAAGTTGCCACATTGTCAGAATCAGGATATCCAGGATTAAAGGATGAACAGGATGAAAATAAGGCTTTTATCACCAATTACTTATTATTAGCCTTAACTTGCCAATATGAATGGGATAACCACGGATGAATCCCAGGGGCAAGACTAGCTATATTGACAAAAAGCATCCCGGCAATTGTGATGCCGCGAAAAGTATCTAGGGAATGCAGACGAACCGATTGTTTGAGAGAGTGCATACATTGAAAGTTCCTGATGATCCAAGCGATTGGAAGTCACAACTACATAGACAAATCCTCAATGTAGTCTTAGTCCGCGCAGGCGGACTTAGTTTGTATAGCAGCGATTTCTAATCGTCGGGGCTTGTTTTCAATAGTGGGGGTTGCTTTGGCAGCAAAATACTTGAGGATGACCTCAATATTTTTTTCCACTTCACGGAGGGAGTAGCTAGGATAGGTTGGCAAGTACAATAACTCTTTCTCAACTTGTTTGGCGTTGGGGCAATCCCGATAAAACTCCTCAAATCGAGGTGAATCTGCGGTACTGGTAAAATGACCTGCGGCGATATCTCGACCTTGCTCAAACATAAACTTGAGTAGATCATCTCTGTGAGAATAGAGAACTGGAAACCAAAGGTAGGTATGAGAGCCATCATTACGGAGGGGAGGTAAGATTAAACCATGAATATCTTTTAGCCCTTCATAATAAATATGGGCATATTCGATTCTGGTTTTGATATTCCGATCAACATTTTTAATCTGTGACAAACCAAGACTAGCTTGTAATGAGGTAAATTGAGATTTGTAAATATCAGGAAGTTCTTTTGCTGGTTTACTTTCTTGAGGTTTTCTCCTAACTTTACTGTTAACAAATTCAATATTATTGAGATAACTGAACCGCAGAATTGGGTAGGTTAAAAGTTGAAAAAGAATAGGCGAACTAGCAATATCATGTATCAACCCTTTTTTAACTTTTTGGGTAATACCAGGCAGGGGAGGATGGGAAAATTCCTTTAATTCCGAACGAATTTTCTCAATCACATCTTGGCGATGAGAAACTACAACTCCTCCAAGAAACGTAGGTAGATTTTTGTGCATTTCCAAACTAAATACACCAACATCACCAATAGTACCAACTGGTTTTTCTTGTTCTTGTACGCCAAATGATTGAGCGGCATCTTCAATTATCGGGATATTGTAGCGATCGCAAATTTCTTTAATGTGATGTGCTTCAGCCGCAAGCCCATGTAAATGAGTAATCAAGACTGCCCCAGTATTAGGATTAATTAAACGCTTTACTTCAGCCGCAGAAATATTACAAGTCTCTATTTCAATATCAGCAAATACGGGACGACCTCCCGCAAAAATTACCATGTTGATTACATCAACAATTGTATAGGGCGACAAAATTACTTCTTGTCCAGGCTTGATTAAGGCTTTGATAGCTAAATATATCCCCAGGCGACATTGATAAACACAAACTGCGTAATCAGTTTTAAATCTCTCGCAAAGTACCTGCTCAAACAAGTCAATTTTTTTGCTGTCTGGCCATAATCTTCCAACTAGGATGTAGTTCAAAAATGTGAGGTAGCTGTTGAGATTTGTATAAAGGCGATTCTTAGGATTAGGGCTAAAATTGAACATATATATCCTTATTAACAGGGTTGAAGGAGAATAGTTTGCCATAAAGAGATTAATCTATGGGCAATTTGTTCATGGGTGTAAAGTTGGTGTACTCGCGCCATACCATAGCGGGCAATTTCTTGTCTCCATTCAGCATCGTTGATTAGTCTGGCGAGGATATCAGCCAATGCTTTGTGATCTTCTTCTGGAAATATCAAATCAGCACGACCAATGACATTGGGAATCTCACCTGAATTTGAGCCGATGACGGGAATTCCCATAGACATAGCTTCTATGAGAACATGACCGAATTGTTCCTTCCACGTTGGGGTTGAGCGAGAAGGTAATACTAAGACATCAAATTGGCTCAGTTCTGCGGGGGCTTGCTGATGAGGAACTGCGCCTCGCCAGACGATGCGATCGCTAATTTGCAGATTTTCGGCTAGTTTTCGCAGTGCTGTTTCTTCAGAGCCAGAACCACAGAGAATAATTTGACTATTGATGCCGCTATCGCGTAATTGAGCAACTGCTCTAAAAATTAGGTCAATTCCTTTGCTGTGAGCTAAACGACCGAGAAAGCCGATCTTAAAAGTAGATGTATTGGCTGTGGGTGATTTTATGGATGGGGCAAAAAACTCTGGATCAACTCCCATTTGCGGCATTACTTCTAATAAGCCACGATAGTTCCACTTTTCCATCACATTAGCTCCGTCTTGATTACCGGAGATAATTGCACTGGAACTATTCAAGACAAATTTGCATATCTGCCAACGAGCTAATGGTAACTGGCGCAATTGATTTTCCCAGCCAAAGATGATAATCGGTTTGTTGGTGATGCGAGCTAAAATGGCGACCTCGAAAGCGCAGATGGAAAAGACTTCTTCCTCGATTTGGATCAGATCGGGTTGAAAATCTTGCAATACTTTCCAGATGACCCAAGGGGCATATAAATGCGCTCCCACCCGTCCCGAAAACATCACGGGAGCCGAATAGAGATGCAGATGAGAATAAGGGCGTTCTAGTGGGATGAGACGATCCCATTCCAAGGCTTTCCAGTTACTGGGAGCTAGAAGAGCGACTTCAATATTTTCCTGCTGTGCGATGGCATTCAATTTGCCCTGGTTAACACCGACAACATAGGCATGACTGACAAAAAGAACTTTTAAAACTTTGGCTGTTATATTAATTTGGGCTGTGGGCAAATTGTCACGGTGTTTTTGTTTTAGCCTCATTTATTTTAGTTGGTTAGTATTCAAAAAACGATTTGTTTAGGCAATCAGCGCCCGAATTTTAGTCACAGTCCAATCAACTAACTTGGGTCGGTGTTGTGGTGCATACAACCATGTAATTGCCGGTTCAGCTAGAGGTAATGGCATCAATCCCACCCAGATAAACCAGAGGCTGTAGAAAAGTCGCTTTTGCCAATTAAAGTCTGAGTATTTCCAGAGACAACGAATTCCGGAGTAAATTAAATTTAGTGGGCGATCGCTCGGAACTGGATGCTTGTGAGGATCTAGGCGTAAAGAAATAATCCGCGACCATAAGCGTCCGAGTGAGCGTTGTTCTAAATCAGTAGGAACTTCATAGCCCAATGCTTTGGCTTTCTGGGTTAACAAAGCAAAGTTCTGTAAATCATGGCGCACAAAGCGTTGAAATCGAGCAGCCGTTACTGTTGCCAATGCCCACTGATTTGTATCATGAATTCTGTAAGCACCCAGTGGTTTTTCTATGGCAGCAACATCACCATAAAAAGGAACTTGGAAAGATAAATAGTCATCTGCGGTAAGTTTATATTCATCAGGAATGGGAAAAAGCTTTTCCAGAACCTGCGGATTTAGGGCATTACCGCTAGTGGGAGTGCTGACATATCCACCTTGATCTAAGAGGATTTTTGACACCTCTCCATTGGAAAGAGGGGCAGATCCTTGGGGAGAAGAGTAACCAAGAGATTTTCCAATCTTATCAACAACTGTTAAGCGATAGTGAACTTTAGAAAGTTCTGGTTTCCAGATAGCAACGATTTCTTCAACTGCATAAGGGAATAAATAATCGTCCGCATCTAGAAAAATAATGATATCGCCCTTACTTTTGGCAAACCCGCTATTGAAAGCCGCAGCTTGTTTGCTATTGGGTTGGAAGATGGGAATGATGCGATCGCCATATCCGGCAATAATATCACGAGAATTGTCAGTTGAACCATCATCAACAACAATAATTTCTGTATGAGGATAGGTTTGGTTAATGGCGCTATTGATTGCCTCTGGGAGAAAGCGATCGTAGTTGTAATTGTTGATAATAATACTAACAGTCAGATTATCGTTCATATTAAATCCTCAATGCTTAGATCAGGCTAATTTTTCCAAGTCTTTCCATCATAAAAACAATAACTAAATTTCCTTAAATTTTATAAATCCTAAATTTCAAATACTATCAACAGTCAGAAATTCCATTATGAACGTAAAGGATTTGGGAAAAGTATGTCTAAGAGTACCAATAAGACCTTCTATACCCCGATACCTTAAATTAAAAGCTGCTGCATGAATAATGGCATAAGGAAGATAAACCAGGGCTTTTAATTTACTATTCTCCGTAGCAAAATATCGCTTAAATGTCACATAAATACGGCTGGCATCATGATAAGGTTCATAGTATTTACGATTAATTTCTGAGGGAAAATGAAAATTAATTGCTTCTGGTAAAAGAATAATTTTAAATCCTTTCTCAATTGCTCTAGTTGTTAAATCAACTTCATCATTTCCGTAGACTAATTTCTCATCAAATAAAGTATTTGTGAATAAAGAGGCAGGGAAAACTGCACTATTAATCACAACTGTTTTGATGGTATCACCTTCTTTATAACTAACATTCTGCCATCCTACAAAACTTTGTTCTCCGGGAAAGACAAGTTGACCATTTTTATTTTCAATGCCACTGATAATAAGTTTATCAAGATTTTCTTGTTCAGCAATTTTTGCTAATTTATTGCACACTAGTTCTAAGAAATTATCATTTAAAATTACGTCATCATCAATAAAAAGTACCTGTGAGCCTGTTACCGCTTTCAATATATTATTTCTGTTTGCACCTAAGCCTTTACGTGGACCATCTAGATATTTCACTGTGGGAAAATGGGAAATAATGAGGCTTTTCGTCTCATCATTTGTACTATCATCGGACACAATTACTTCAAAGGCAGGATAGGTGGAACGTTCAACAGAATGTAAAGCTTTACTCAGTTCTTGAGGACGATTTCTGGTACAAATACAAACTGATACTTTAAAGTCAAATTCTATTTTTTTGTCAAAATTATTCATGATAAAGTCCTATTATTGTTTAAATTTTGGCAATTTTTTACAAAATAACTCAAATAATTGTCGTAAGTAACTCTTTGATCTTCTCTCCTGCCACTTTCCAATTGAGGCGTGACTCATACTCATGGAAAGCAGAAAGAGCTAGATTCTGA
Organism: Anabaena sp. AL09; assembly: GCF_001672255.1. NCBI lineage: Bacteria > Bacillati > Cyanobacteriota > Cyanophyceae > Nostocales > Nostocaceae > Anabaena > Anabaena sp. AL09. The sequence goes on along the minus strand of NZ_LJOQ01000006.1, from coordinate 63,076 downwards.
TACTCTGAATAATTCATAAATAAGTTATAAATATATTCGCAATATTCAGTAGAATCGCTATCTTTATCAAATAATTTACCGTTCAAATCATCTTTAATGATGCTGGGAATTCCCCCAACTTTTCGAGAAATACAAGGGACACCTAATGAATTTGCTTCACAAAAAACTATAGGTGTACAATCAGCAATTGAAGGCAGAATTAAGAAGTGTGAATTAGCAATTAGCTGATAAATTTTATTTTTACCTTCAGGAGTAGATTTTTGAATAAAACCCAGAGGCTTAACAAAATCAGGGAGAGAACCTTCTACAATAGGTTGGCAACCAACAACTGTTAATTCTGTATTCAAACCTGAATTATTCAACTTTTTAGCTACTTCTAGAGCCACATTTCCTCCTTTGCGAAACCAATCAATCCCTAGAAACAGCAATTTACATTGATTTGTAGGTCTAGATGCAATCAGATTTTTAATTTCAGCAATATTTAGATTACTTTCAACATTAGCTCCAAAAGTTACTACTTTGACTTTATCTGGCTCGGCTTGATAATAATCAATAGCTGTTTGGGCTGCCCATTCAGAGGAATAAATTGCTAATTTAGATTTTTTTAAACTCATAGTTTCCATCAAATGTGCATTCTGGAAAGATTCCTGACAAAGATTACTGTACAAAGGGTAAAAATCTATCAGGTTGGCAAAAGTAGCATCTGCCCAAAAAACTATCGGCTGATTACATTCAAGATAGGTAATTGGATTACTTGCTGCACTAAATACAACATCAACTTTAGTGTTAGACAACTTTGCAGAAATTTGTCTGGCATAGTCTTTATAAATCAACAGTTCTGAATCTTTTATATAGTTATTTCCCAAAAACTTATGGTAACGATTCTTAAATTTACGCATAACTTGTAGGGCTAATCTATCTTCTAAAGGACCAATATACTCAAGAGGTATAGATTGTTGTTTAAGAGCCTGAGCCATATAATAACCGATTCCTGACCAATTGTCTCGAACCGCTAAAGTTGTTGCATTGAAAGGAGTAACGTAGGCTATTCTCATTGATATTTCAATCCTTTCTGCATAAATATCAGAGGAAATCTAAGGTTTAAAAACTTTTTTGGTTCCTGCCTCTGGTCAGGAGTCATTAAAGCAGTGAGATAATTTTAAAATTGGATGAAAAATGACATAATTCCTTATCTGCCTACAATCACTTCCTGGTAACTGCCTGATTTGAGAATTCGACCCTGTTCAAGTTGATAAATACAATCGCAATGCTCAATTGTGGAAAGACGGTGAGCAATAATAATGATTGTCTTACTACCAGTTAAAGCTTTTGTGGCTTCAGTAATCAGATGTTCTGTTTCACTATCTAAAGCGGCGGTGGCTTCATCAAAAACTAGTATTTCTCTCTCGTGATAAAGTACCCGCGCAATTCCCACTCTTTGGCGTTGTCCTCCTGATAAGAGAACTCCCCGTTCACCAATAAGAGTTTTCACCCCTTCTGGAAGTTGCTTGACTACTTCACTGAGTTGAGCCATTGCAATCGCTTTCTTTAATTTATTTTGGTCAATTAAATGATCAGCAACTCCATAAGCAATATTTCGTTCAAGGGTATCGTCAATCAAAAATATAGATTGGGGAACATAGCCAAGCATATTCTGCCATGAGCGTAAATCGCTATAAACTGAAACTCCGTCAACTTTGATATCTCCAAATTGAGGGAGAAAAAGACCGAGAATAACATCAACCAAAGTGGTTTTACCAGCACCAGACTTACCAATTAGTCCAATAGACTCTCCCTTGCGAATAGATAGGGAAATATCTTCTAGTACATTTCTTGTAGTGTTTGGATAGTGAAAAGTGATCTTATCTAAAATAACTTTATCAGCAAATCGAAATGTTTGCTGCCCTTTTGGCAATAATTTGTTAGAAACTCTAGCAGAATCAAAGTTAGTTATCAGCTTTTCTGTTTCCAATTCTTTAAAATCGAAAAATAGTCTATCTAGAGAATAACTGCTACTTCTAATTACATTAATGCCAGATATTAAATTTCCAACAGCCGGTAGTAGACGAACTGAGGCGAGTGCAAAAATTCCTAAAACCCCAGTCAGATTTTGCGTTTTATCTTGATTTAAGGTGATAAATAAAAATGTAAAGCCTATTAAGAAACTCATCATTAACGGCTCAAGTACAAAGCGGGGAAGATTACCATAGGATGAAGCTAAAGTGTTACTTTTGGCATAAATTTTTGACTGCTCCTCCATCTGATCCTCAAAATAGGATTCGCAACCAATAATACGAGTTTCTTTCAATCCCCCTAATCCATGATTTGTAATCCGAATCATCTCCCCATAAGCATGAAACCCCTCTTTACTCCAACGAGCTAAACGGTCTTTCATTGGATGCAACAATCCAAAAGAAATAAGTAGCAGCACCGCAATAAGAATTAAGGCGATCGCATTAGTTTTGATTAAAAGCAGCATTAATGCCAGGACGATTACAGTATTAGAGATAAATGTCAAAAATGTAGATACTACACCAATAGAAACGGCATCTGTTGTGTTAGTGATATTCTGAATAAGTGTTGCTGAATTAATCCGTAGGTGGTAGCTATAAGGAGCTTCGATATATGATTTTAGGAGTTTACAAGATAGTTCTCTTTTTAAACTAGAGCTAAATTTGAACACTGCTTTTTGAGCATTAAAAGCCAAGAATGCTTTTAGATAAAAAGCAATAATAACTACAGATCCTAGAATGATCAAAAATTTCTGTTCTGAGTTAAAATGCAACTGTTTGTAAATAAAATCTAACCAATAAATATTTTTGATTGAGTCTGGACTGACAGCGATCGCCATAAATGGCGCAATCATTCCAGTTCCAAAAACTTCTAAGCCAGAAACAAGGATGAATAGAAAAAGCATCGCTATAAGCGACTTGTGATTGCCTTTTGTAATATATAAAAGCTTGGTGAGAAAATGAGTCATGGGTGTTTAATTTCAAATGAATTAAATTTACGAAGATGTAAGAGTAACTCTAATTTTTTTAGCTTTGCAACACATAAACTAAGTCTATTATTAATGTTTTTTTGCCGAATTAGATAGTTGGCTCTTAAAATGGTAATAAGCTGGACGTAATTCCATAAATGATCGTCGTGCATCAAAGAAAACCTGCTGTTGCCAATGAGGCATTGAACACCACTTTTTATAGGCTGGTGTTGCAACCTTAGTCAGAAAATATTGCCACTTTTTGACCATATTATCTGGGTCTGTTTCCTTGGCACGAAGCCAGCCATTTTCAATCATTGCCCGGCGCAGTTCCTGATTATCCTGAAGCTGTTTGAGAGATGAAATAACCTCCTTGAGTGAAGTCGCCTCCAGATAATCTAAATCGCTTTTTCGCTCCGATTGAAAAGCAGATTCATAACTTAGAATTGCTGGTACACCTGCGTGCCATGCGTTATAAAGTTTTGAGGCAGGTTTTCCGCGCCAATCGTTTTGGTCACCAAAACTTCTTATGGCTAGAATTACATCAATGTCACTGTAATCATGCCATTCATGATGATTCAACTTCTTCTGAAATTTCAACCCTAAATCTTGAAGATGATCATACCAAGAGCGATCGTAAAATTCAGAGACTAAGTTGACTTCATTCCCTAAAAAAGTCACATTTTCAAAGGTATTGACCCGTTGTGGATTCCGAGGAATAATAGAAGGCTGTGGCCAATGGGGGATAAAGTGACTTTCCCACAGTGTCATAAACCGGCTAGGAATTGCTTGATAGGGATTTTGAACAACATGAAGTTGTGCGTAGGGATGCCTGTCTACATCTGCCCGCAGACACACCAACAGTAACTTTGAACCTGGCTTTATAGAATCATCCAGAAAATCACGGTGAGATAAAACAATACCTTCATCAGGCATCGTTTCTACTAGCTTGCAAGGAAAGCCATAGTCATTGAGGTAAAGATAGGTTTGTAATGTCCAAATACAGCCACCACCTTGCATGGGAGAGATAGAAGGGTGGGAAGACAACCACTCCCAGAAAGAACTAGCGTTTTGGGGTAAACCACAAGTAGGTAACTTGTCAGCGGGGATGTAAAAATAAATTGGCGGTAAATGCATAAAGAAGTAGTCAGACAAAATTAATTAGTTTGTTATTTGGGAATGTAATCTGAACAGTTTATGTATCGGACACCTTGATGATGCAGAATTATGTGTTTGCCCCTAGTAGAAGAATCTCTAATCAATAATTGCCCATCAGCTGAAATTAGGGAGTAATTTTGCCAATTTCAGTAAATATCTATAGAGCCATTCGGGCAATAAGAAGCCAACATTACCTATTCGACCAAAGTTTCCCTTTTTTATCTGTTTTAACCAAATAGAAAACCTTTCTGAGAATGGCATCGATCTCACTCGATCCAGAATCAATTTGTCATGATCAAAGGTGAAGGGAAATACTTTTTCTAAGAAAATATCAGGTTCATCAAGGAATATTTGATCTTTTAATTCTGAGGTTAAAGTTACACGAGGAAGATTAGTAGTCCGGAGATATAAGTTTTCTAAGGATCGCTTCCAGTTGATTCCTAAATGTGTCTCCTCAATCTTCTTTCTAGTCTTTTCACCAAGACATAGCCTGAATTCCTTATCTTCAGCCAAACGCGACAAAACGATTGTGTACTCTTCAAGATCCTGCACACGAATCAAGTTATCAGTCAGTCCGGGCATATCAGCGCCAAAGATTGCACAGCCATCGGAGGAGTATGGGTAGCGACTGACTAAAGGAATACCATAACTTCCAGCTTCCAATAGAGATGTGTTTGAGACAAAGGGAAAGGAGTCAACGTAAATATCAGCGGCTTGGTAGAAGACGGACGTGTGTTGTGTGTGTCCAAGCACTTTAATCCTTCCCTGTGTTTGTGCAATTGCCGATGACCAGTCTTCACTATCACCTGGTCCAATGACAATTAAAGTCGCCATATTGTGTTGTTTGAGAAATGGAACATGGGCATCGGCAAAGCTGATACCATGGGAATTTTTATACTTAACTGCCCTGGCAATGGAAAGAACTATAATGCTGTCTTCAGCAAAGCCAAGTTCTCTCTTGGCCTCTGTTCGAGAAAGCGTTCTTAAAGTTGGACTCAAAACTATCGGCAGAATTTCATTTCGTTTCTCTTCAATGCCTCTACGCTCTTGTGATAGGCGCATCCCAGATTCACGAAGATTAGCCACTACATCACTGATGCCGACTCCCACCCAAAAACGCTCATCAGCATGATTCACATAAATAATTGGTGGAGATTGCTCTTTGTTTGCAAATGCAATAGTAGGGATACTAGCGTCAAATATTGTATGTAAAACAACCATATCAAACGATGCAGCAATTTCACGTAGTTGCTGAGATCGGGCAATAAAACTGCCGATTGTTTCGTTGAGTGCATACATTTTGCCATGACTGTTAAATACGGCATCTTGCAACACTTTAGGGGTATCAGCTACTGCTTGTTGGATTAACACAACCGAGTGCGATCGCTCATCATCCTGCTGAATCCAGCGCCAAAGCAACCTGCCATGTCCACCAATACTCCATACACCAGAAACAACATGAAGTATGTTCTTTGGCATTCCATTTAACGGGCTGCTCTTAATGGGATAACGACTACTTTTTAAAGCCTTTAGTCCTATTGTCAGGAAAAGATGTTCCAGTTCTAGACTGGCAAAAATACCGCAATGTTTCATGAACGACGCGTATTCGGCTGCCATATCTCCATAAATAGCTGCCATGTCATATTTACCACACTGCTCAAAGTCTTTTGCCTGTGCAATCAGACTCTGGAATACCTCAAAGTTTTGTGGAATCAGGCGATTTCCCTCTTCTCTCCAGCAGCTTAATAGATCATTAGTTAACGTATTGCCCATATCTTTATCATTCTTTGACTAAATTCGACTCAGCTTAGGTGAAAATGATGATCAAACGACAATACCAGCAGATGGAGTTTTAGGTTTAACCCCCATATCAAGAAAAACATTAACTGCAATTTGTTGTGCGCGGGAATCAACCCGAGGATTCGTGACACCTGCGCTATCTAAGCCCCATATCCACTGAATAGAGCCTGTCGAAAAGACTTTTGCCCCACTGGCTGCTGTATAACGCACCGCATTTGCGATCGTTGTATTAGTTCCTGGAGGAAGAGGTGGAAGTGCACCTTGGGGTTGAACTGGTGATTGTGATAACACAACTAGTCCCGCTGGGGTAAAGCCGTTGTTCAATACGGCATCCCACTCGTAACCTACCAAACCTGTAAGTTTATCCCCATTCTGAAGTCCGGTGTTGGCATAGTAAGGATCGGAGGCATTACTCACAACATAGTCAAAACCTTGGTAAACACCTCCGGAACCAATATCCCCAGTGTATGCAACCCCCAGTAAAGCATTCTCAGGGCGATTGACTTCAGCACTACGGAACAGCGTGGTTGCCGCAGCAGGGTTAGTTTGGGCAATGGGGTCGAGTGCCGCACCTGTACCAATCCCCGACGTATCCTTATAGACAGTCATTACCCGGTTAGCTTGTCCGCTAGTGGAAGGCTCAAACCGGACTTGCCAATAAGCAGTATTAGCCGAGAAAAATGCCAAGTTAGTGCCATTATCTCGCGCTTGTTCAACATTATTGCGTTGTTCCATTGACCAATACTCATCGTGACCCACTGAGAGGAATGTTTTCTGAGAATATAGCTGCAAGGGATTGGTACTCGCGTCCAGGTTAGTGTAGTAGGTGACATCATAGCCCTGAGATTCCAGCCAGCGTGTCATGTTGTACTCCCAGGTCAATGTATTGTTGAACTGTTCTGAGGCAGAAGAGGTATTGTACTGGAATGGTCGGTCAAAGGAGACCTGATAGGCGCGTTGTCCACCGGAACTATTGAAGCCATAAAGGCTGTAACCACCATAGTTGTTATAGGCTGCCGCTGTGGCAATAGCATCCTGGAAACCAATATCAGCCGGACGATTATCATCCCGCAACACAAACTGGATGTAATTCTGCCTACCCGTTCTACTATCAGTCAACTTAGCAAAGTAAAGCCCACTGGTCCAGTCATTACCAGTTTGCAAAGTATAGGAGGTATTCCATTTGTACTCAACTAATCTGGTATTTGAATCAATCGTTGGACCTGCTTGCACGACACCATTAAGCCCGGTAATACTAGTAATGAGCCGACCTCCTGTACCACCATAGTAGCCCAACCGATAGACATCAATCCGGTACTGTCCAGCTTGGGCAAGGGAGACTTTAAAATTAATGGCTTGTCCTTTATTGATGCTTGTTGCGTCACCATAACCAACAATCTCAGTTGTTGCTTGACTAGTGCTAGGAATTTGCCAAGCGGTTGTTCCTGTTTTTTGGTTTTCTACAACGATCGCATTTTGAGCAGCAACAGTTACCCCTGCACTGGCAACATTTTCACTACTGCCCAGGTTATCAATGTAACTTGCCAACACCCGGACTTGCTGTCCTAAAAGAGCAGTTGTTAGCGTCAGAGACTTTGCTATTGATCCAGCAATATTCGTCCAGATGCTGTTTGTCAACTTCTGCCACTGATAGTTGATATTTACTCCTATTAGCCCATCGTTATCAAAAACCGTTTCGTCTAGAGTATAACCAATTGTTGCACTACCCTTCAGGATCACAGTACCTAGATCGTTGACGTTAACCACAGCAGAGGTAGCTGTGCTGAGGGGATTTTCACTGCTACCGAGAGCATTTGGCTAGTAGCTCCGGTAATATTTGTCCAGGTAGTACCGTTGCTGCTCTGTTGCCACTGATAGTTAATGGTTACACCCGTTAATCCATCAGCATCGGCAACATTTGCTGTCAGGGTTTGGTTTTGCGTTGCCGTGCCACCGATGCTGACTGTACCAGGTTTGTTATTGGGGTTGGAGACAGTGGGAGCAAAGACAACATCGCGGAAGTAATTTTCGTTCTGATAGACCTGAGTAGGGAATGCGCTTATAGTTTCATTATATACTCCCGCCCTGACTGGTGCCGTAAGGTCGCCATTGGTAATTGCAGTAGCAAATCCGTTTGGCGTATCGGCATAATAGCCGTTGGTGTTAACTGAAACTACATAGGTCGTATTGGCTGGAATCGTCACAGGCGTTGACAAAGCCTGTTGTTGCCAACCGGAAGCCGTTTCATTCGTAAAGGTCACGTTGGCCAGCAGAGTGCCGGTACTTGACCAAATGCGACCTACGTGAGTGCCGGTTTCACTGGGAGATTTGTAGTAACGAATGGCTTGAATCTGTCCGGCTTTGGCACTAGTAAATTTCATTCCCAATTCATAGTCCACCCCCGGTCCATCTGTAAAGTTGGGTTGGCTTGGCGTTGTCGTCGAGGCAAAAATGCTCTCTAGGAGAGCCGAAATCGGGCTACTCGCCAAACTCAAGATATTTTCACTGCCACCGAGGGCATCTGTATAGGTTGCATTTACTCTAACCTGTTGACCTATCAGGCTACTGTCTAATGTCAATGTTTGATTGGTAGCTCCGGTAATATTCTGCCAGGTAGTACCGTTGCTGCTTTGCTGCCACGTATAAGTGATAGATACTCCAGTTAACCCATCAGGATCAGCAATATTGGCTGTCAGAGTGTTACCCTGGGCTGTAACTCCACTGATAGCAACCGTACCGGGGTCATTAACATTACCTATGGCAGAGGTGGCTGTTTTGGCTAGTAGCTCCGGTAATATTTGTCCAGGTAGTACCGTTGCTGCTCTGTTGCCACTGATAGTTAATGGTTACACCCGTTAATCCATCGGCATCGGCAACATTTGCTGTCAGGGTTTGGTTTTGCGTTGCCGTGCCACCGATGCTGACTGTACCAGGTTTGTTATTGGGATTTGGGGCAGTGGGAGCAAAGACAATATCCCGAAAATAGTTGGAATTTTGATAGGATTGGGCAGGAAAACTACCTGGGGTAACGTCATATACACCATTACTGCCATCGGCTACTGCGCTCAGGTCGCCATTGGTAAGGGTAGTCCCCAATCCATTGCTGGTAAAGGCGTAATAGGTGTTGCTATTAACTGAAACAACATAAGTCGTATTGGCTTGAATATTCAATGGAGTTGCCAATGTTTGCTGTTGCCAACCCGAAGCAGTTTCATTGGTAAATGTTACGCTTGCCAGCAGGGTGCCTGTAGAAGACCAAATTCTACCAGTATGGGTACCTGTTTCACTGGGAGCTTTGTAGTAGCGAATAGCTGAAATCTGTCCAGATTTCCCACTGCGGAATTCCATCCCCAACTCATAATCTCCGGCACTGCCAGTTCCATCTGTCTTAAATTGTGCTGGTGTTTGCGTGGTAAAAACACTTGCCAATAACCCCTGGTAGGAGTTGATCTGGGAATCTGTAAAGGGTGTCTGAGTCTCAATAGTGCCTGTAGCATACTCCAGGGTCCAGTTGCCGCCCAAGGCAGAATTACCCGTTAAATCTGTAGAAGCCGCAACATCGCCTCCTGTCAAGGTACTGATCTCTTTGACGAAGGCTTGTCCCAAGTCTCCTGCCGCAATATTACAACCGTAAAACAGAATATCCGCATCTGGAGTCAGGGATGCTTCCCACTGTTTTAGTTCGTGGGTGTATTGCTGGAGAGAGTTTGCACTCAGAAAACTGTTGCCCAATTGTACTTGAGCGACATTTCCATGGGAGATAATATCAATACCTGTCAAATTTTGATAATGTCCCAAGGTTTCGGTAATTTGAGCAATACCGTCTCGCGTCGGATCGAGAAAAACTTTAACATCTGCTTGCAGTCCTGCCATGAGAGTCATGGCATCAGCAACTCTTGAATCAACAAAGGCAATGGTTGTTACCGCCGATTCCTGTAAGGGATCTCGATATTGTATAAATAAGTTTGAATTTAATGGCAATGACGATTCAGTTTCTGTAAACAACATTTGTTTTATCTATTTCCTATGCACGTATATTTACAGGGTTGAAGGCGTTGCTGATTAAGCCCACATTCTGCACCCTAAACTGTCACACAACGAAAATTGGTCGTTTGGGGATTTGGTATTGGCGATAGCGAAGCGCTGCTGCAAGCAGTTCGCTATCTAGAATTTCCCAAATTTTGTATAAAAACTGGACTCCAAGGTATTCAAAAATCCGAAATTACCGATTGTGACACCAGGGGGTGCGGAAGGTGGGATTAAGAGTATGAATATGGCTCACGCAAAGACGCAAAGTCGCAAAGAATTAAAGTTGAAAAGTCCAATTCAGCAATACCGACTTTGAATTTCTATATCTGCATTTGACAAGCTGCTTTTAGCTCATTGACCACAGCATCTTGTTCTTGCTCGTTCATCTGATGAAATAAGGGCAATAGAATAGATTGATCTTGTGCTAATTCACTCTCACGCAATTGATAGCGAAGCGCTCCGTAGGAATCGCAACTTCCTATTTCACGCATATTCTTTTCTTCAGCAACTCCACAAGACCAAGCTTCAATCTGGTATGCAGGTTCACGGTGAGCGCACATAATTCCCCGTCGTGTGCCAATTCCAGCATCTAGCATTGTTTGCATTATTTGGCGTTGGTCATACTGTGGAGATAAGCGAACGCAGTAACTTTGCCAATTGCTTTTCGCCCAGGTTGGCTCTGTTGGTAATTTTAATCCTGGTATATCTGCCAACTGATGATAATATCGTTGTGCTAAATAACGACGGCGTTCTAGAATTTCCGGTAGGCGTTTGAGTTGTTCCCGTCCGACTGCTGCCTGAATATCAGTCATGCGGTAGTTGTAACCCAACATGGGATAGGACTCGAAAATCACCTGTTTAGCCCCGTGACGCACAGTATCAGGGACACTCATGCCATGTTGTCGCCAGAGGCGAAATTGTTGATCCCATTCGGGATTATTAGTGGTAATCATCCCCCCGTCACCTGTGGTAATTACTTTGCGAGGATGAAAGGAAAAGCAAGCAATATCTCCGTGAGGTCTACCGATTTTCTCCCATTGTCCATCCCAGAGAATCTCACTACCAATGGCACAAGCTGCATCTTCAATCACTGGTAAATTGTAACGCTGGGCAATATCTAAGATAGCTTTGAGGTCGCAAGGCATTCCCATTTGGTGAACGATGAGAATAGCACGGGTGCGTTCATTAATCGTATCTTCAATTAACACCGGGTTGATGTTATATGTCTGTGGTTCAATATCCACAAAGACTGGAATCGCGCCACAATAACGAATACTATTAGCAGTGGCAATATAAGAGTGACTGACGGTAATCACTTCATCTTCTGGCTGGACACTTACTGCTAAAAGTGCTAAGTGCAATGCTGTAGTGCAATTAGAAACAGCACAAGCATATTTTGCCCCTACATAAGCCGCAAATTCCTGTTCAAATCCGGCAACTTCCGGTCCTTGAGTCACCCAACCGGACATGATAGCGCGTCTGGCTGCTTCCGCTTCTGGTTCGCCAATCCAAGGTTTAGCAATGGGGATATTCTGCATTTTTATGGCTTGCATCACGCTATCGCTATTAGACATGGCTCGTTTCCTTTGTCAGCTTTTGTTTATGCCACCAAGTAACCAAGCGAGATAACCCTGCTTCTAGAGATACCTGGGACTCAAAGTTCAATAACTGCTTGGCTTTGCTCACATCTGCCAGTCGGCGCTGCACGGCGTTAACTTTACGTTCTGGTTTATATTCTGGTTGGAGATCAGAACCCATCACTTTCAGTAAACTATGGGCTAAATCATTTAAACTAGTTTCTACACCACTGGCAATATTGAACACTTCATCTGTGATATTAGCTTTAGCAGCCAAGATGTTAGCTCTAGCTATATCTTCGATATACACAAAATCCATTGTTTGCTCACCATTACCAAAAATTAGTGGTGGTTGTCCGGCAATAATTCGCTCCATCCAGCGAATCAATACTTCAGTGTAAACACCGTAAATATCCATGCGGGGTCCATAAACATTGAAGTAGCGTAATCCTACATAATTCAGTCCATACATTTCATTAAAGCTGCGGAATAAACCCTCATTAAAGGTTTTCGCTGCACCGTAGATGGTGCGGTTATTGTAGGGATGATCAGATTCAGTTGTGGGGAAATTATCTGCCATGCCATATACTGACGCTGAAGAAGCTGCGACTACCTTTTTTACTCCGGCTGTAACTGCTGCTTCGAGAACATTGAAAGTACCATCTGCGAGAACTTCCAATGCTAGACGGGGTTCTTCCGCACATTGGGTAATCCGAATAGCAGCTTGATGAAAGACTATATCCACACCTTGCATGATATCAGTAAGGAGTTGGCGATCGCGGATATCTCCGTCAACAATCACTAACGGACCATTTGCCTGTGTCCAAGCTAAGTTATCACGACATCCGCGGGTAAAGTTATCGAGGACAATAATTTCCGATACTCCCTCTTTTACCAGTAAATCGGCAATATGAGAGCCAACTAAACCAGCACCACCTGTAATTAAAATTCGTTTATTTTGCATATTCTATGTTCTCCGATGGTTCATATCCTTCTCGCCAGCGTAAAAACTGAGCAGGAACACCAGCGACAATGGCAAAGGGTGGTACATCCTTAGTCACAACTGCTCCAGCACCAACAATGCTGCCTTTACCAATTGTGACTCCAGGCAGAATCACCGCATTCATGCCAATATCTGCGCCTGTTTCCACTTTTACTGATTTGATTTCCAAGTCTGTTTTAATAATGGGAAGATCAATTGGTAAGCCAGTATGAGTTGAACCCAATACTTTTGCACCAGGACCCCATCCTACGTAATCTTCAATAATCAAGTTCCGAGCATCAAAATAACTCTGTGGTCCAATCCAAACATAATTACCGATGATGCACTTACCATCAAACCGCCCCTGGAGGTAGGTTTGTGAACCAATAAATACCTGATTGCCAATCTCAAAAGTTTCTAAATGCTTAAAACCTACGCTACTGCCAATATGCACACCATGTCCAAATTTACAGGCTATTGCCCGGCAAATAATTCGCCGCATCAAGAAATTAAAATCACTCTCGCCTAAAGTAAAACGAGTGTACAATTCCATTAAATCCTGATGGCTATATTGATGGCGGAAAGACGCTGCCATTTCTAGTTCAAATTCTGGATCTAGTTTTAAGTCTTGAGAACCATGTACAGCTTGGACTATCCTACTTTTCACTAGTTCAATCACGGTATCCTCTCACGACTGCACTAACAGTTTCTATTTGGACTGGAGATAGTTCTGCAAACATAGGCAGTGAAAGCACTTCCTTAGCTGCTAATTCTGAGTGGGGAAAATCACCTGCCTTATATCCTAAATCTGCGTAAGCTGGTTGCAAATGCACGGGAATCGGGTAGTGAATGCCTGTCTGAATTTGCTGCTCATGTAACCGCTGTTGTAGTAAGTCTCTTTCAGCCAATCGCACGGCATAAATATGGTAAACGTGATGGCTGTATGGCATAACAGTAGGAGTGATCACGTCTGCCTTTGCTAGTAGTTGATCATACTGGGCGGCGATCGCTCTCCTAGCCTCTGTCCAATCATCTAAATGGCGTAATTTAACCCGCAAGATTGCTCCTTGCAAGCCATCCATGCGATAGTTATAACCCTTGAGAACATGATGATACTTGCGTTCTTGTCCCCAGTCACGCAGCGTTTGCATAGTGAGGGCGTATTTGGGGTTATTGGTGACTACCATGCCGCCCTCACCATACGCTCCCAAGTTCTTTCCTGGATAAAAGCTAAAACAACCTAAATCGCCAATACTACCAACTCGTTGCCCCTTATACTCAGCCCTGTGTGCCTGGGCGGCATCCTCAATTACAGTCAGACCATAACGACGAGCAATGTCTAAAATTGGCTCCATATCTGCTGGTTGACCATAGAGATGCACTGGCAAAATTGCTTTCGTGCGTTCGGTGATGGCTGCTTCAATTTGGGTGACATCTATAGTCAAGGAAACAGGGTCAATATCTACAAAAACCGCCTTAGCTCCTGTATAGTCAATGGCGGCTACGGTAGCTACAAAGGTGAAAGGTGTGGTAATTACTTCATCACCAGGACCAATACCCGCTGCCAGTAGGGCTAGGTGCAAAGCACTCGTACCTGTGTTTACGGCAATGCCATAATCGGCACTACAATAATTAGCAAACTCCTGTTCTAATGCTGCTACCTCATTCCCTAAGATAAATTGTGTACTCTCCAGGACTTGAGAGATAGCGGTATGGATTTCGTCTTTAATACTCAAATACTGTGATTTCAGGTCTATAAATGGAATCATCCTGCTACCTCTGCTAAGTTCAGTTCAATTAATCGTCCCTGCTCCTTGATGGATTGGGTAGCAGCTTCGAGAATTCTTACTACCCGTAATCCTGCTTCTCCATCTGTGATGGGACGATTACCTTGGCGAATACAATCAATAAAATGTAATGCCTCTGTTTGCAATGCTTCCGTCATATCCAACTTAGGAGACCACATATCACCGGTGCGATAGCCGACGAGCATTTGGTAAACGTTCTCAGGACTGCCATTCACAGTAATTCCTTTGTCGTACACCTTAATTTTTTCACTGGGTTCTAAATCGTCATAACAAACCATCTTTTGACTACCACCCAGTATTGTCCGCCGTACTTTTACTGGTGCGAGCCAATTGACATGAATATGTGCAATTAAGTTATTCTCAAAAAATAAGGTTAAGTAGGCAATGTTTTCTGGTTCACTAGAAATGTGACTCATCCCTGTAGCAGATACAGCATAAGGCTTTGATGGCAACACATAATCCATGATTGAGAGGTCATGAACTGCCAAATCCCAGATCACATTGACATCATGCTGGAATAATCCCAAGTTAACACGGACAGAATCATAATAATAGATATCACCTATAGCCTTTGTTGCTACCAGTTCCTGCATTTTTCGCACTGCACCTGTGTACACAAAGGTGTGATCTACCATCAGCACTAAATTACGCTTTTGAGCCTCATCTATTAGTCTGATTGCCTGTTGGGAGGAAACAGTCATTGGTTTTTCGACTAATACGTGTTTCCCGGCTTGCAAAGCTGCTAGAGCTAAGTCGTAATGAGTAGAAACTGGTGTAGCAATGGCGATCGCATCAATTGCTGAATCGGCAAATATATCTTGGCTATTTGTGGTGAGTTTGATGGCTGGATATCGAGATTGCACCTTTGCCAATCTATCTACTTGAAAATCACTAACTGCAATGACTTCCGCCCCTGGTAAATCGGCAAAGCTGCGGACTAAATTTGGACCCCAGTAACCATAACCGATAACACCAATTTTGATGGTATTAATTGCCTGGGTTTGCTTATTAATAGAGATGTTTACACTATCTGAATAAATTTTTTTCTCAAAAGTCTGAGGGGAATGAGCATGAGTATTTGTCATGGAATTGCCAGTATACAAGTAGTGAATTTTAGAAAACTTGATTTGTAGAGAACAATGGAGATGACAGAATAGTTGACCAACAATTTCTAAAGATTACTAAAAGCAATTTTTTCAACAATACCTTCGCCAGTTTTAATGACTAAAGTAATCACCGTTAAAACGTGATTTCCTGTGATAATTTATCTTTGAAAAAACCAGGAAGTTAAATGAGACTTTCCAGATGCAATATGTTGTAAAGTAACATTGTTGTATGGCTTATTGTAGACAAATTGGCAAAACTTATGTAGGTGATCAATTTGGTCAAGATATTGCTGAAAAACCCGGTTTGAATATCTTAAAAACCTGAAATATTACCTAATTGAGCTTAACAAGCTACTATTGACAGATTCACCCATAATAGGAACACTACCTATGACCCTAGCAGGGACTCCAACCACAGTTGCATAATCAGGAACATCACGAGTGACTACTGCTCCAGCGCCAATTATGGCATTTTTGCCAATTGTGATTCCTGCGAGAATTGTAGCATTGCTACCAATAGAAGCACGGCTCCTCACCAATGTCTTAATTACAGACCAATCGGCTTCAGTTTTTAGACTACTATCTTCATTCGTAGCGCGAGGGTAAATATCATTGGTAAACATGACTCCGTGACCAATAAACACTTCATCTTCAATGATCACGCCTTCACAAATAAAACTGTGTGATGAAACTTTACATTTAGCTCCAACTATGGCATTTTTCTGGATTTCAACAAAGCTGCCAATTTTGGTTTCATCACCAACTTCACAACCATAAAGGTTGACAAGATGAGGATGAAAAATCTGAACACCTTCACCTATTCTCACATTGTCATGTATAGCCATTTTTGTCTACCTTTATATCATTAAAATTCACATTCTTAGAATTCAGTAGATACATCTTATAATTCAAGTTCTCATTTTTGTGGCAACTTTATTCTCATGGAGTGATGTATCTGAATTGAAAAACTCAGGATTAAAAAAATTAAACGATACTTAACTTTAAAAGTCAATATCTAATTTCCAGTTTTACATTAACTTTACACAATCTTTGCAGTTTTTGACTCAAACCATGATGATTACGGTTGAATTATAAATATTTCAAAAAGATATAACTTATTTATTGACAAAGTGATAAATAATATATTTGCCAAATTGAAAGCTTCAAGATATTTGCCAAATTGTCCACTTTAACCCATGAAACAGTGTTACATTACAACTTAATTAACTGTTTAAGTTGTTGAAGTCAAATCATGTCCAAATATTCTGATTATTTTATCAATACCTGCGCCATTTTTTTGTGGGTTAGGTGTTGCTTTGCTCAACCAATAAATTAAGGCTTTTTTGAATTTAGCAAAGATATTGAATTAAATTAGAAATTATCTAAGGTTTGAGATGATAAAAAAACGCTATTCTCAGCAAAATCTAGCTCAAATAAATGGACAGCAACGTCAATCTAAGCCTTTGATTTACACAACTCCATCTGAAGAAGGTAATGAAGGTGGATTGAACTTAGGTGAAGTATTAGCAGTTATTCGTCGCAGAATACCGATAATTATAATTGGCACAACTACCATTGCGGCTGCGGCGATAGGATTGGCTTTGACTAGCACTCCCACTTATGTCGGTAAATTTGAACTTTTAACTGAGCCGATAACCGCTGAAGATAAAGTTGCACGAGACGATAGATCAAAAATAGATGAGACTGCTAATAAAATTGATGAAACTAAGTTGAAGATTTTACAAAGTCCTAAATTGATGTCTCCTCTCACTGAAAAAGTGCAAAAGTATTACCCAGGTAGCAGCGCACCTCAACTTAATATCAAACTCCTACCCAATACTAAAATTTTAGAAGTTAGTTATCAAGATACCAACCCTAAAAAAGTTTTGTTTGTATTAAATCAAGCATCTGAATCATACTTAAAATATAGTTTAGATGAACGCCAAACAGAAACTAAATTAGCAATTAATTTTGTGGAGAAGCAATTGCCGCAACTATTACGGAATGTGGAAACTCTCCAATTAAAACTACAAAACTTCCGTCAAAAATATGGTATTATTAATGCTGAAATTCAAGGACAGCAACTTGCTAATCAATTTGATCAAATTGTCCAAAAACGGGTAGATAATGAAATACAATTGGCTAGAACTCAAGCACTTTATAATAGTCTCCAAGAACAGTTGCAATTAAAAAGTCATGAAGCAGAGGCTATTTCAGCCTTGAGTGAGTCTCCTGATTATCAGAAGTTATTGAGCCAACTTCAAGATATAGAAGCTACAATCGCCATAAAATCATCTCAATATACAGAAAATAGCCCAAATATTCAAACCCTGCTCATTCAAAAACAAAATTTATTGGATTTAATTATCAGGGAAAAATTGCAGATTTTGGGAATGAAATTTGCCAATACAACTATGAATTCTTTGTATTCAGCCCCACCAAATTCGGCTCGTTTGCGAGAAATTCAAAAATTCCTCGATGCAACTAAGCAAATTCAATTATTAAAAACCCAAATCCAATTTCTTAGTCAAATTGAAAGTTCTTTACAAGAGCAGGTTAGACAGTTTCCGGCTATTATTCGTGAAAAAGATGATTTAGAACGACAATTAAAAATTGCTGTTGATAACCTCAATCACTTTTTAACTGAACGGGAAAGATTACGTATAGATTCAGCCCAAAAGCAGATACCTTGGCAGATACTTACTCCTCCTAGTCAGCCGGAGAATCTTGCACCGAGTACCATCCGAAATTTAATTTTAGGAATAGCTTTGGGGTCATTATTAAGTACGGGATTTGCCTTATTTATAGACAAGCTTAATAACGTCTTTTATAATATTGAAGAGGTTAAAGACAAAACTAAACTACCAATATTAGGGAACATTCCTCATATTAAGTTTGCTAAAAGTGGTCAGCCTTTTCAAAACCATAATACCTCCCACTTTTGGGAATCTTTTCGCTCTGTTTACACAAATATTTCTCTGCTCAATGGTGATAATAATATCCGCTCTCTAGCAATTATTTCAGGGGATGCTGGAGATGGCAAATCAACAATTGCTTTTTACTTAGCTCAGACAGCAGCAGCTATGGGTAAACGGGTGTTACTGGTGGATGCAAATCTGCGTAATCCTAGTATTCATAAAATGTTGGACTTACCGAATAAAGAAGGATTAAGCAACATTATTGCTGAAGGTTTGAATTTTGAAAATGTTATCCATAAAAACATTAGCGGTATCAGAGAAAAAAATTATGACCCTAAGAAAAGAACTGTAAAAAATACAGGAAAATTATCTTTAGAGCATAATTTGTCTATCTTAACTACTGGTCAAATTACCACAAATCCGACAATTTTACTTTCATCACCTCAGATCCAAGATTTGACAGAACAATTTAAGCAAAATTTTGACTTAATTATCTATGATACATCACATCTATTAGGTTTTGCAGATACTAGTATCCTGATGAAGCATACAGATGTAAGTATTTTAGCCATAAAAATAGGTGAAACAAAATGTTCTATTTTAAGCAAAGTATTAGAACAATTAAATTTCTCTTTTACTCCTATTTTGGGAGCAATTACTATTGATTCATAAGCATAAAATGCGAAATTTCTATTACTAGAGAATAACTCGCATAATTGTCTAATAGCCTTGATTTTTTAAACATTCTGTGCAGATTTTTGTGAACACAAGAATATCAAAAATATATGCTAACCGTAAACAAACAAAGTCAAATTCAAGATGTCAGTCCATATCTCAACCTGGAAACTCCAACAATTGATATAATTGGCTCTCCTGTGACTGCGTTACCTTTTGAGGTACAAATAAACATCATTTTAGAATGGGCTATGAGCAAAGTCAGCAAAGTTATTTGCGTAGCTAATACTCATATGCTAGTAGAATCTTATTGGCATTCTGAATTTTCCTCTGTTTTAAAGAATGCAGATATTGTTACTCCCGATGGTATGCCGCTGGTATGGATGCTAAAACTAATGGGTGCAGGTACTCAAAACCGCGTTGCTGGTTTGGACATTCTGTTATCTTTATGCAAATTAGCCCCACTCAGAGACATTCCTCTTTTTTTCCTAGGTGCTGATACAGTAACTCTAGAGAAGATGCGAAAGAACTTAATGGATCTTTTTCCGAACCTGAAAATTGCTGGTATGGAGCCTTTACCATTTCGTCCACTCACATCTACAGAGGATGAAGCTATGATCAAAAGAATTCATGATAGTGGTGCAGCCATAGTTTTATTGGCTTTAGGATGTCCAAAACAAGAGTTGTGGATGAATCAACATAAAGATAAAATTCAGGCTGTAATGATTGGTTTAGGGGGAGCATTTCCTGTTTTTGCTCAGAGTCAGAAAAGAGCGCCCTATTGGATTCGTCATTTAGGTGGGGAGTGGTTATATCGTCTGACTCAAGAACCATCCAGACTATTTAAAAGATATATGACAACTATCCCAGCTTTTATCTGGTTAGCTTGCAAGCAAATCTTGAATTTGACTCTACTTCAATACTTAAGGTTATAGCCACAGCTTGGTCGTGCAGAAAACTCCTGAAACACCTATAAATAAAGGATTATTACCGAAACTCTTGTAGTGCGGGCATCTTGCCCGCTATATACGCTATATATATATCCCAACATAACACCGGAAAGTGCTGTATTTATTTCATTCATTTCTCTTCCCTAGGGAGGATGCTAAATGATTATTAGCTAATTTGAGACAAAAATATATTCCTGGGGGCAGATGACTTTGTATATCCTTTCGTAGTTGAATGCAAAAGAGACTAAATTTCGTAAAATCAGGTAAATAACTCATAATTTACCTATTTATCAAATCTCACAACCTCCAAATATACACAAATATTAATTGACAATAGCGCAATTTTATGTTTCTACGTTCAAATTTCAGGGTGGCTCAATTAAAAAGCAATATAAACAACAATTATTTGTTTTATGCAACTAAGTTGAAAGTATTTAATTTTTATTGATAAAATTAAAATTATTCAATATTAAATGCGAATCTGCCCAAGATTAATTACTAATTGAGATAATAGCAATTATCAAGATTGTATTAACTCTTCGCTATAATTTTATCTTTCCTATTGCTCAGTTTATATATAAAATTTGTTCGTGAATCGGTACAGATTTTAGTAATGGCTAAAAACACCAAAATCTAGTGATTGGAATAATTATGTACGCAACAAAAAAAATTATCGTCATTGACAATGAAGTTGTGAATCGCAATTTTGTTTTAGATTATCTTCAGGCTAAGGGCTATCATGGGATAGGTGCAGAAAATGGTATTATTGGACTGCAATTAATCAAAGAATATTTACCTGACTTGGTAATTTGTGAGATGGTAATGCCAGACATGGATGGTTATACTGTATTAAGGAATCTACGGGAGGATAGATTAACGGCAATTATTCCTTTTATTTTTCTAACTGCTATTAATACAAAGGCATCTTTGCGAAAAGCAATGGAATTCGGAGCAGATGATTATTTAACTAAACCTGCAACAACTGATGAGTTATTGCGAGCAATCGCAATTAGATTACAAAAACAGGATCTTTTTAGATATTGGTATGCTACTAATTTTCCTCAAGTCACATTAGCAGAATTACCGAATACACCAGTAAATTCTCAGTCAATTTTTCCGAATATTCCCCATTTGAAAAAGGTTTTTGATTATATTGAAGCTAATTATCAAGAAGGAATTACTTTATCGGATGTTGCTGAAGCTGTTGGTTATTCTTCTGCATATTTAACTAATCAAGTTGCTAAACAAACAGGATATCCCATAAATGTTTGGATTATCAAAAGACGAATGGTAGCAGCCTTACCTTTACTGAAAAATACTAATCAAACAATTGAGGAAATTTCTACAAATCTTGGTTATCAAAGTGCTTGTCATTTCTCCCGACAGTTTCGCCAATATAATCATACATCTCCCACAGATTGGCGCAAAAAAAATCAGTTAAATTCAGGTTTGAAAAATACTAACTTGCAATTTATCAAAAATCGCTCACAATTAGTTAAACCTGTAGCTGTCGGGAGGAATTAAGTGAGGAGTTAGAGAAGAAAGCAGGAAGAAGAAAATAACTTCCTATTCCCTATTAGCTAAAACTAACTACTTTTAGGATTGCTTAATTTTTGGATAAAAAGTTGTACTGATAAGGCTAATAAACCTAATGCAACTAATCCAAATATGCCCGCACCCAAGGCTACTATACCTACTACTAGGGTACGGACGGCGGCAGCGATATTGATGACGGTTTGGTTATCAGAATGGGTGGGTTTATTGGCAAAGGTAGTAGCGATCGCTATCATGAGAGAATAGGTAATAAAGGCAAATCCACCCGAAATTGTAGCTCCAGTTATACAGCGTAATGGAGTTGCTTGTACTTGAGTAGAACTATCTGCTGATGACGTTTCTTTTGGTTGATTCATAATAAATTAGGCGATTTTAATTCCATGTTTAATTGTCCGCGTTACAAACAATTCTAAATCCTCATTAGGAATAGCTTCACGTATTCGCTGCTTGACTATTTCTGCTTGAGTTTGAGATTCAACAATGGCAAAGACTGAAGGGCCAGAACCTGACATCATTGTCCCTAAAACCCCTGGTTGACTGGCGAATAATTCCCGCAGTTGCAATACTTGGGGATAAGCTGGTAAGACAACCTTCTCCAAATCATTATGTAGTTCTTGGACAATTTTTTCGGTATTTTTATTCAAGATAGCTTTTACCATGCCTTCTGAATGAAAAGCACTAGCACGAGCCGCTAAACCTTCTGAATCTTGAATATAATTAATCCCAAATTGTTCTCGATAGGTTTTATATGCCCAAGGTGTGGAAACTTCTAAACTGCGATATTTGGCTAATACGATATGTAAATTATCCAAACTTTGTAAAGGAGCGAGTTTTTCACCTCTACCCGTAGCAATTGCCGTTCCTCCAGCAATACAAAATGGCACATCTGAACCGAGATTTGCGCCTAATTCTTCTAGTTCTGATTGAGTTAATCCCAAGTTCCAAAGTAAATCTATTCCTACTAACACCGCTGCGGCATTGGTAGAACCTCCCGCTAAACCAGCAGCAACAGGAATATGCTTTTTAATGGTAATATCAACACCCCCAAAATTACTAAAAGCATTGGGAAATTCCTTAGCCATTAATTCCGCAGCTTTATAAACTAGGTTAGTTTTATCTGTGGGTACTTGGGGATGATCACAGTAGACGCGGATATTATTTGTACTGGCAGGGTGAATATCAATTTGATCAGATAAATCTATACTTTGGAGAATCATTGCTAATTCATGATAGCCGTCGGGACGACTACCAATAATTTCCAAATACAAATTGATTTTGGCAGGTGTAATTAAACTGTAAGAACGCATAACGGTTATAAAAGCAGGGAACAGGGAACAGGGAACAGGGAACAGTAAAGACAACTATTCAGCATTTCCTATCATATTTACCAGTGATACCCATTGGGCAACTCCGAGGTCTTCAGCGCGGACTTGGGGATTTATTTCTAATTGTTCCAGTAATTGCGTCAATTGATCACGGTCAATTACCGATTGTAAATTATTTCTTAACATTTTTCGCTTTGACCCAAATCCCAATTTAACTAGAGTTTCCAGCTTCTTGGGGTCATGGGCTGGAATTTCTATTTGTTTAGGAAGTAACCGTACCACAGCGGAATCTACCTTTGGTGGTGGCACAAATGCCGCAGCGGGAACTGTACAAATTAACTCACAATCTGCTAAATATTGTACCCGCACCGATAACGCCCCAAAAGTTCTCGAACCGGGTTTAGCATATAATCTTTCTGCTACTTCTTTTTGTACTAATAAAACGATAGAATCAAAAGGTTCTGGATTGGGATGAGAAATAGTCCCCAGTAACTTTTCAATAATTGGCCCAGTAATATTATAGGGAATATTAGCAACAACTTTATTTTGCTTTTGGAAACTAGGAAATGCTGTTAATTGGGATAGTAAATCAAGAGTCAGAAAATCGCCTTGCAGAAGTAAGAAATTTTCTTTTTCCCCCAATTGTTTAGCTAGTAATTTGCACAAATCCCGGTCAATTTCCACTGCCAGTAAAGATTTTACTAGCGGTAATAAACGCCGAGTGAGAATTCCTGTACCGGGGCCAATTTCTAAAACTTTATCAGTTTCCTGGCAATTAGCCGCTTGGACAATTGAGTTGAGAGCTTTATCACTTTTTAACCAATGTTGAGCAAACTGTTTACGGGGTTGAATCATTTTGTTAAAAAATATGGCTTTAAAAAAGTATCATATTGTTAGGCGTTTTATGTGTTTTATTTTGTTGACATAAACTTCTTGCCGATAACCTAACTTGTCAAAAATTCATTCTAGTCACAGGACAGATAAAAACATGAATAAATTCTTTTCAACTCTCACTTTAACAACAGGTACAGCTTTAACTCTCATATTAATGGGAATAGCTCCCTCTCAATTTGCCAGTATAATTCCCATGAGTAGCGAACCAGTTTTAGCACAAACATCTATTGATCTAACGACTTTGCGTAGCACTTCTTTATCTAAACATAACAGTTATCGAGCTACTCACCGTAGTCCTAACATGACTATTAGTAGTTCTGCTAACAACACTGCTCAAGCCTGGGCGCAATACCTAGCAACCAATGGATTGTTTCAACACAGCACCTCTGGACAACGGAACAATGCTGGAGAAAACTTGTATGTTTACTACACTACTGGTCCTTCAATAGCCGCAAATACTCTAGCTGATACAGCAGTTAAGTCATGGTACGATGAAGTCAAATTATATAACTATAATAGTCCAGGGTTTTCCTCGGCTACTGGGCATTTTACCCAGGTTGTGTGGAAAAGTAGTACCCAATTAGGTTGTGGTGCAGCACAAGGCACTAAAACCATGAACGGTACTAAATACAAAGCTTTCTATGTCGTCTGCCATTATGCACCCGCTGGTAACGTCCAAGGGCAGTTTCCCGCTAATGTGTTGAAACCGTAGTCAAAAAGTTAGGAGGGGTACAGGGGAGAAATTTCCGTCTTTCTTGTTCCTTCCTCCTACTGAACTTCTGACTTCTCTTTTTCTATCATTCCCAATTTACCATCTTTCACCAATTTAAATTTTGTCCCTCGCCATTCAATAGTATTACCAAAAAAGCCACAACACCAAATTATAAATCTAACTATATCAGCAACAGGAATTAACCAAAAATACTTTTTAGTAACTGCATCATTAAGAACTTTTACCCCTATTACCCAAGCCATAATTAATCGCATGAGTAAAGTTATGGATACAACCAACAAAGAGAGAATAGAACCACCACTAGTTATTAATAATAGTAAACTAGAAACTGTGCCAAAAGTAAATATTAATCCTGCATAACCCCCAGGACGAGAAACGCGAATACAACGCGCCCAACGAATTTGGCGATTGATAGAATCTAATAAACTACTATGTCCTAATCCGTGTTCTACTATATAGTTAGATAAAACTACTTTATCCCCGGCTTGAGTTGGTAAATAACCGAGTTGATAGTCGTCTGCTAAATAATCAGCTACAGCAGCAAAACCGCCAATTTTTGCTAATGTGGTTTTGCGAATGACAATGGTTGAACCCAAAGCAAATTTTATCCCTTCTAATTGTTTACTAACCAAAATACCGGGTTGAAAATCTGTGGCTGTACAAATAGCTTCTAAAATAGTAGCTATTCCTTGGGCTGTGGAACGATATAAACAGGTAACAACACCAACTTTTTCATCTTTTAGCGGTTGAATAACTGTTTGCAAATAGTCTGAACCGACGAGAATATCACTATCAGCAATTACTAAAATATCATGTTTGGCAGCGGTGACAGCATTAGCTAAGTTACTAATTTTCAAATTTGCACCGATAATATGATCTTTCACCACCAAACTAATATCTATTTCTGGGAATTGTTGAATTAGTTTCTCAACTACTTCTATACTAGGGTCTGTAGAACTGCGGACACTAAAAATAATTTGATATTGGGGATAATTTTGTTGACAAAATGAAGCTAAGTTGGTGTAAGTCCCCTTATCAAAACCACACAGCGGTTTCAGGATAGTGACAGGGGGATGAAATTTCGGGTTTATGGGAGGGGAGTCACGCAAAAAAGCTATCGCTGTATAAACCCCATAGGTGTAAAATAAAACGGCTGATAAACAAAAAATTAACATCAGGAATAGGAAATCAGGGAGTAAAACAACTGACAACTGACAACTGACAACTGACAATTGACATAATGAATCTAATTTACTTTCTTTTGCGTTCTTCTTGGACAATGGTAGCAATAGCCATTATTACAGGTTTTTTGAGTGGTGGTAGTAGCGCGGGATTAATTGCCCTCATTAGTAGTGCTGCGAGTAAAAGCAATGCTGCACCTCTGACAACTATAGCCTGGGGTTTCGTCGGTTTAGTCACCGTGGCCTTAATTACCGGCGTAATGTCCCAAATCATGTTAATTCGCTTATCTCAAAATGCGGTTTTGCAATTAAGAATGCGGTTAAGTCGGCAAATATTAGCCTCGGAATTAAGTCATTTAGAACAATTAGGAAATCCCCGCTTATTAGCAACTTTAACAGAAGATGTCCAAGCTGTAGCCAATGCTGTCTATGTCATTCCCTTTTTATGTATTGATATGTCCATGGCTTTGGGATGTTTACTATATATAACTTGGCTATCTTGGTTAGTATTTATCATGGTTGTGGTTTTAATGCTAGTCGCTATTGCTAGTTGTAAATGGTTATTAGATAGAGGAGAAAAATTATTAGCTTTAGCCCGTGAAGATCAAGATGCTTTATTTAATAACTTTAGCACTATTACAGCCGGAATCAAAGAACTTAAACTCCACTATCAACGCCGACAATTTTTCCTCAGCAATCGTCTAGAAGCCACAGCCAGCAGATTTAGAAATCATAATGTCCAAGGTTTAACTTTGTTTGCCACAACTACCAGTTGGGGTAAATTAATATTTTTCTTTGCCATTGGTTTTGTCCTCTTTATTTTACCGCATTTATTCGCCATTGATGCCGAAACTTTATCAGGTTATATTCTCACATTTACTTATTTAATGTTGCCCATGGATAATATTTCCAATAATTTACCATTAATTAGTAAAGCCAGTGTTGCTTTACAAAAGATCGAATCTTTGGGTTTATCTTTAGCCAGTCGTGCCGAAGTTGCCACTGCACCGCCCGATTCTCCCACAAATTGGCACAGTTTACAACTTCAAAATATTACTCACACTTATTACACAGATAAAGAAGATAGTAGTTTTATTCTTGGTCCAATTAATCTTACCCTTTATCCCCAAGAATTAGTTTTTATTGTTGGTGGCAATGGTAGCGGTAAATCATCTTTAGCCAAATTAATTACAGGATTATACATTCCTGAAAATGGCGAAATTATTTTAGATGAAAATTTGATTACAGAAAATAACCGTGAATGGTATCGTCAACATTTCTCTGTAGTTTTTTCTGATTTTTATTTATTTGAAGAACTACTAGGATTAGAAAATAATAACTTAGATATCCAAGCGCAAAAATATTTAGAGAAATTGCAACTTGATCATAAAGTCAAAATCGAAAATGGACAACTTTCCACTACAGCCCTTTCTCAAGGACAACGAAAACGCCTCGCATTACTAACAGCATATTTAGAAAATCGGCAAATTTATCTATTTGATGAATGGGCTGCTGATCAAGATCCATTGTTCAAAGATATATTCTATACTCAATTACTGCCAGAATTAAAAGCCCAGGGAAAAACAATTTTAGTAATTAGTCATGATGATCATTATTTTCATTTAGCCGATAGAATTATTAAATTAAACTATGGTAAAATTGAATTTGATAAACTCCCACAAACTTAGAAAATCAGGACTTATACCAATTTTCTATGAAGATGCACATAATCAGACCCCCCTGTAGTCCCCCCTTGCTAAGGGGGGACGGCGAAGCCGGGGGGTAAATTATATGCAACTTTACAAAGAAATGGTATTACACAAAATATCTCTCAAACCCTCTTTTCTCTGCGTCCTCTGCGCCTCTGCGGTTCGTTTTCCCTAATAAATTAAAATTGTGAGGAATTAATCATGACAGAAGCTAAAAACGTACTGGGTACAAAATTAGAAATTTGCTGTACGTCTCCCATGACTGGATTTTATCGTGACGGGTTTTGTACCACAGGTGGACAAGATACGGGAATGCACGTGGTTTGCGCTCAAGTGACAGAGGAATTTTTGCAATATACTAAATCCCAAGGCAATGATTTGAGTACACCTGCACCTTATTTTAGCTTTCCTGGTTTAAAACCCGGTGATTGTTGGTGTTTATGCGCTGCAAGGTGGCAAGAAGCCCTAGAAGATGGTGTAGCACCTCCAGTCGTTTTAGAAGCTACTCATGCTAGGGCGTTAGAAGTTTGTAATCTAGCAGATTTGCAAAAACATCGGGTAATTCGTAATTAGGAAAATGGTTAATAATTATTAGTAAAACCGATAACCCAACTGGGAATTAATTCCCAGTCTAATAGCAAAAGTCATCTAAAGATGACTAAAGAATAGAAAATTGTAAAATTGGGTAGGGGTTTAGCATTGCTAAACCCTTACAGCTATGATCTCAAACTAATAACCTTATTTACCACCGTTGACGATTTCACAGCTTTCTAACAGTTCTTTTAATTCATTCTTGCTATTACTGGCAGATTTAAAACCAACCACACTAGAAATTACACCAATACCGATGTTAAGATGGCTTTGTTCGATTTGACTAGTGTAAAATAAAGCAACACTACCAAAAGTAAAAACTGCTGATACTGTACCGATGGCAATTTTAACTTTATATCCTAACTGAATTTGCCAAATGTACGTATTGAAAGCTTGCTTTTGTTGTTCTAGGGTTAGTTTTGAGTTTTGGGGTTTATTGAATAATGTGAATTTCATAGTTTTTAGCTCCTGATTTTTCGATCTTGTTCATATCCTATGGGTATAAAAATCAAATTTCCAGAGCAGATAAATTATTTTTACTGCCCCATATTTCAGGGCAGATAGGGCATATAATTTCACTAAACTGCCCTGTACAATAAAATTAAAGTTTGTTATATTTAATGAATATCTAAATCTATTAAAAAAACTTAACTTATTGGGGAGTTTGATCTATGAATCGGGGACGAGATACTGTAAAAGCTAGTGATAAGGGAATAGAAAAACTAGAAAAAGCATACAAAGATTTAAAATTTAGAAGTTGGGAGGAAGTTGCAGAACAAACGGGAGTGCATATAGACACTATTAAACGTCTGAGAGGAGCAAAAGATGTTAAAAATGGTGAAAGAGCAAGTGTTGAAAGATCCGCAGTAGAAAAAATTGCTAAAATTTTAAATCTTCAACCCTCAGATATTGTTGATAACTGGTATCCTGTCACTATTCCCACGGAATTTAAAACCTTAATTGAAGATAAAACACAAATATTTTGCGGTCGCCAATTTGTATTTAATGCGATTAACCAATTTATTAAAGATCACAAAAGCGGATATTTTACCATCCTTGGTGATGCGGGAATGGGTAAAAGTGCGATCGCTGCCAAATATATAGTAGATCATCCGGGAACAATTTGCTTTTTTAATATTCGCGCTGAAGGTAGAAATCGTCCCGATGTATTTCTGAAATTAATTCGTCAACAATTAACCCAAAGATTTGATTTACAGAATGTAGAAAATGATGATTTATCAACTTTATTAATTAAAGCTAGTCAAAAATTATCTGATTCTGAAAATTTAGTAATTGTCATTGATGCTTTAGATGAAGTTGATCAAGAAGACAACGGAAATCTATTAAATTTACCGATGTATTTACCGGAAAAGGTTTACTTGATTCTCACCAGAAGACCTTATAATTCAGAAGATAAAAGATTAACTTTTTCCCCCGATACTAAATATCAAGAATTAGATTTGAGGGAATATCAGGATAAAAGTAATGATGATGTAAAAGCCTATATTTTAGAATTTCTCAGTTTAGAAAAATATAAAGCAGGTTTAGAAAATTGGATTAATCAACAAAATGATTTAAGTAAGCCAAAATTTGTAGATACTATCGCTGCTAAAAGTGAAAACAATTTCATGTATTTACGCTATGTGTTAGAAGCAATTGCAGAAGGATTTTATCAAGATGAAAAACTAGAACAATTACCCGCAGGTTTACAGGGATATTATGAGAGTCATTGGCGCATTATGGGTATGACAACTAAACCCTTACCCAAGGATAAAATTAAAATTATTTATGTGATGTGTGCTTTAAAAAGTGCCGTGTCCCGTGAGATGATTGTGAAATATTCCCAGGAAGATGATCTCACGGTGCAGGAAGTTATTAAAAGTTGGACACAGTTTTTACAGGAACAAAAAACTTATCAACCGCCCCGTTATCGCTTTTATCATGAAAGTTTCCGAGATTTTTTACAACGTCAAGATATTGTGGAAGCTGCGGGGGTGAGTTTACCAGAAATCAGCGCGGAAGTTGCTCAAAATATGGCTGAGGGATTAATACTATGAGTAACTTTCGCACTTGGTTTAATGAACAGTCAGAGGAAGCACAAGAACTGTTTTTAGGTAAATATCCCCGGTTATTATTAGAGGGTAACAAATATACAGAACTGTGTCAATTATTATCGAACTACTACTTTATTGAAGCGAAAATTAATCATCCTTTATTTGGAGTGCAAGAACTGATTGAAGATTATGATTTATTAGATAATTCCGAAATCAGGAATAATTCAGAATATGCGGAAACCGTCAAAGCATTAAAATTAATCCAAAGGGCTTTGTTTAGCTTAACACACATAATATTTAAAGATCCAAAACAACTCAAGGGACAGCTATCAGCACGACTAACATATTTCGATCTACCAGAAATTAAAAATTTATTAGCACAAATCGCCACAGATAAAAATATAGGTTTATATAGTTTAATAGGTAGCCTCACACCTCCTGGTGGCGGTGGATTAATTCACACTTTAAAAGGTCATAGTGGCTGGGTAAATGCGATCGCACTCACACCCGATGGAAAAACGGTGATTTCTGGTTCATCTGACAACACTATCAAAATCTGGGATTTGGTAACAGGAAC
>NZ_LJOQ01000006.1:0-32406 GCF_001672255.1 Anabaena sp. AL09 | reverse complement strand
GTCACTCGATAAATGCGATCGCACTCACACCCGATGGAAAAACGGTGATTTCTGGTTCATCTGACAACACTATCAAAATCTGGGATTTGGTCACAGGTCAAGAAAAGTTGACCTTTAAAGGTCATAGTTCCTGGGTAACAGCGATCGCACTCACACCCGATGGACAAACGATGATTTCTGGTTCAGATGACAAGACTATCAAAATCTGGGATTTACCAACAGGTCAAGAAAAGTTCACCTTTAAAGGTCATAGTTGCGAGGTAAGAGCGATCGCACTCACACCCGATGGACAAACGATGATTTCTGGTTCTTATGACAAGACTATCAAAATCTGGGATTTACCAACAGGTCAAGAAAAGTTCACCTTTAAAGGTCATAGTTACGGGGTAAGAGCGATCGCACTCACACCCGATGGACAAACGGTGATTTCTGGTTCTTATGACAAGACTATCAAAATCTGGGATTTGGTCACAGAAACAGAAAATTTCACCTTTATAAGTCCCTTTAAAGGTCATAGTCACTCGGTAAATGCGATCACACTCACACCCGATGGAAAAACGGTGATTTCTGGTTCTTATGACAAGACTATCAAAATCTGGGATTTGGTCACAGGAACAGAAAAGTTGACCTTTCAAGGTCATACCTGGGTAAGAGCGATCGCACTCACACCCGATGGAAAAACGGTGATTTCTGGTTCTTATGACAACACTATCAAAATCTGGGATTTGGTAACAGGAACAGAAAAGTTGACCTTTAAAGGTCATAGTCACTCGATAAATGCGATTGCACTCACACCCGATGGAAAAACGGTGATTTCTGGTTCATCTGACAACACTATCAAAATCTGGGATTTAGCAACAGGTCAAGAAAAGTTCAAGTTCATCTTTAAAGGTCATAGTTCCTGGATAAGAGCGATCTCACTCACACCTGATGGAAAAACGGTGATTTCTGGTTCAGATGACAAGACTATCAAAATCTGGGATGTGGGAACAGGTCAAGAAAAGTTCACCCTTCCAGGTCATAGTTACTCAGTAAGTGCAATCGCAGTCACACCCGATGGAAAAACCGTGATTTCTGGTTCAGATGACAAGACTATCAAAATCTGGGATGTGGGAACAGGAAGAAAAAAGTTCACCCTTCAAGGTCATAGTGATTGGGTAAGAGCGATCTCACTCACACCCGATGGAAAAACGGTGATTTCTGGTTCTGCTGACAACACTATAAAAATCTGGGATTTAGCAACCAGAAAGGAAATAGCAACCTTCACAGGAGAAAATCCTATAACTTCCTGTGCAGTTGCTCCCGATGGGGTGACAATTGTTGCAGCGGAATTATCAGGAAGGTTACATCTTCTGCGTTTGCAACAGATGAATAGTTTATCTTTCTCTGCTTCAGCAAAGAGTGAAAATTTTGTAGGTCGTGATTTTATCTTCACTGCAATTAATAAATTTCTCCACCGTTACCCCAAGGGTTATTTCACCATTGTGGGTGTTCCCGGTAGCGGTAAAAGTGCCATTCTTGCCCAATTTGTGCGCCAAAATCCCCATACTATTTATTACAATGCCCAAATTGCGGGTAAAAATCGAGTTGAGGCATTTTTTCCAGAGGTTTGTACACAGTTAAATTTATTGTTAGA
This sequence comes from Anabaena sp. AL09, assembly GCF_001672255.1. Taxonomy (NCBI): domain Bacteria; kingdom Bacillati; phylum Cyanobacteriota; class Cyanophyceae; order Nostocales; family Nostocaceae; genus Anabaena; species Anabaena sp. AL09. The sequence goes on along the minus strand of NZ_LJOQ01000006.1, from coordinate 30,770 downwards.
GAAATTATCTAGCACCCCTCCCCAACCTTCCCCGCAAACGATGACGGAGATAGGATTTATCAATGCACATGAGGGAAGTTGGTTATTTTCTACTTTATTGCAACAAGTCAGCGAGAATTTACCAGATCAGAAAATAATTATTGTCATTGATGGTTTGGATGGAATTGATATAAATAGTCAAGCTGTAGGCACGAATTTATTTTATCTACCGCGATATTTACCGGATCAAATTTATTTTATTTTCGCTCGTCGTCCCTATCAAAAATCCCATAGTGGCTTGTTAATTGAAGCACCATCACAAATTTTAGATTTAGCAGATTATCCAGTGGAAAATCGGCAGGATATTAAAGCATATATTCGGAAGAAACGAACCGCAGAGACGCAGAGTTCGCAGAGAAATATAATTGAATTAATTAATGAAAATGAAGATAATTTTATGTATGTGCAGCAGGTTTTAAAAGCTATGGCTGATGGTTTTTATTCTGTCAATAATTTTGAGCAAATTCCCCCATATTTAGAAACCTATTATCAACAACATTGGCAAAAGATGCAAGGTCATGGTTTATCTGATGTTGCGATGGATATATTGCGGGTTTTAACTGCTGAAGAAACTCAACCAATGTCAACGGTAGCTATTAGTAAAATTATCAAAGCTGATGTTTTTGATGTGGCGGAAATTATGGAAACTTGGTTAGAATTTCTGCAAGAAATACACACAAATAAAGAAACTAAATATCAATTATATCATCACAGTTTTCGGTTATATCTTCATGATTACAGCACTTTGCCTAACGGTTAAATACAAGAATTAAAGGAATAATTTGAAAAATCAAGATGAAACCTGTAAAAATCCAGTTCCCTCCCCTTTACAAGGGGAGGGTTAGGGTGGGGTAAAAAATATTTGATACATCAACTATAACTTTTCAAACACCCTCTTAATAATTATTAGCAAATCTTGAAATAATTTGCTAATTAAAATCCATCATCCCCCCAAATTCTTCCATCATTCTTTCCAGTAGTTCTTCCATCATATCTTCCTGTACAGAACGGAGACTTTCTGGTCCTGCGAGAAATTCTTTAATAGTGATCTTTTTATCTTTAAAGTCTTGAACAAAATCACGAATTTCCGCAACTATCTTAGTTTGAGATTGGATAGTTTCCAGCATTAATTCAATACAATCAACACCTTGTTTAGCTGCTTTTTTATAATCCGCAACCATTGATCCTTCCGGGGTATTTTTTGCTAACCGGAGTTCCTGTTTCAACTTCTCATATTGATTTTTGAGAATTTGATTGTGTTGTTCTATATTTTTACATCTGCGACTTAAATCATCTTCGCTATTATTATCAATTGTTTCTCCGACTTCATATTTACGTTCAATTTCCAAAAGTCGCGCTAAATCTCCATCTTGGTAAGCTTTATTAATTTCCTTCATTATTTCCGTGTGAGTCATTTGGGTTTCATTATCTTTAACCTTATCAGGGTGAAAGATTTCCGCTAACCGCAAAAATGTCTGTCGGATTTTTCTAGATTCATCTGTTCTCGCTACTGTGGGAGATTCTGAATCTTGTTCTGCTTCCCAAAATTGACGACGACGTTGATGATTTTCTTGAGAATCATTATCTTCAAATAGTTCATCTAATTCTTCATTATCATCATTTTCTTTTTCTTCTTCAATATGTTTATAACTAATAATTCCTCCCATTTGCAAACTTCTGTACAGTGATTGGATATTTTTCTGGGTTTGCTTTCCCATTTTTCTTGTATTTAAAATTTCGGCAAACAAAGCATGAATTTCTGCATCTAATTCGGCCATTGTTTTCATATTCGGACTAACTCGATGAAATACCTCTGTCGCTAAAGAACGCATTTTTTCGACAAAGTTATTTAATTCTGTCCGCTTTTTCTTAATTTGCTTTAATAGAGATTGGTGTTCTTTCTCTAAACCCGCTAACTGGAGATGTAAGTCAGAAAGAGCTAGGGGAGTTACTGTAGTTGAGGATGCTGTTTTTGTTTTGCGTGCCATGGCAGATGCAATTAAGCTCAGGGTTGATAAACGAACACAATTAATATTATATTTTAAATATTGATATTTATAGAAGATTTTAAATTAAATTAACTGGTTATAATTACTCAACTCAAACCCTTTCACAGTCAACATTTCTCGCACTTGCTTACTCAATAAACCCGCTAATTCTACCTCACCACCGTTATTTATCTCAGTATTCACTAAATCAGGATGAGAATAAATTTCTACTAATTCCGCTTCTATTTGCGGTATCAAACCGAGTAAATATTCTTCGCTCATGTCACCAGTTTGTAACAATCCATAAACCCTGTCAGCAAATTTAATTTGATTCGCTTTTAATAAACCTTCTCCATAACGGCGTAATTGTCCAAAAACAATAGACCAAATTATTTTAGTGAATAAATTACGGTTATCAATTTTGAGGTTTTTGCTTAATTCTTCTGAAGGTAGACGAATAAATTTAATCTGAAATTCCGCGGCAAATTCTGTTAAAATATTCAAAATTACAGGATGTACATGAAGATGTAAATGTCCATCAACATGAGCAAGATTTAAACCAGAATCCCGAAATTTTTCTAATTGAGCAGATATTTCTAACCGCAATTCTGCACGGGTAGCTTGATTAAATTGATAACTTAATCCTGCTTGGGTGGGATTATTAGAGAAATTCCCTTGAGAGTCTACTAAATTGGGAATTTGTGCAGGTGGTAAAACCGATTTACCGCACACTAAAACCAGGTGTAAACCCACTGCTAAATGAGGGTGATTTTTTGCCAGTGCGATCGCCTCTTGTGCAGCATCACCACTTACCATTAAACTAGTGCTAGTTAAAATGCCTTCCTCATGGGCTTGAATAATCGCTGCATTCACACCCTGGGAAAACCCGAAATCATCAGCATTAATAACGAGAAAATGAGGTTTATTCACAGCATTAATTATATGTTAATTGTCTTGAAACTTGATGATAAAAATCAAATATCATTTTGCTCATCTTCCATAACTTCAGCCATCCAATCTTCTTCTTGTTCAATTTCATTTAATTCTTCATCTGAGATATCCAGTTCTTTTTTAGAAAATACTCTTCTAGCTTTTTTATCCAAAATTTCTACAATACTTGTTTTATCTTTCTTAATAGCCTCAATATCATCTTTTTGCAACAGAATCATATAATAACGAGATACATCCATCATTCTATAAGCATATCGATAAGCATCTCTTGTAAACTCTCCAGTTGTCACAACCATAACTACATCTGCCCCTGTAACAAATGTTAAACCTATTTCTTTAGCTAAAACATCAATATCAACTTTAGCTGTATTTTTGCATTGAATTTGCCAACGACTATAAACAAACCTATCAGAAGCTGCTAAAACATCAACTTCTCCTTTGCCATTTTCTCTACTACGCCATTTTGTAAACCTCAGACTCGTAAGACGGATCATCCAAATTGCTAGAAGTTCTAATGCTTTACCTTTTATATGTTTATCTGGATGATTTAATTCATTGACAACATCATCAAAAGTGCGATTAAGTTCAATCTCTGAAATTCTCGTTTCATTAGCAATAGATTTTAATAATGGTGTTAATATTTCTGATCTAGCTTTATTACTTAGTCGAACATTATTAGGTTTAGCACCTCTACCACCTGTAGTTTTTTCTGTTTCTATTAACCCAAAATTTACCAGTGGTTGAATTACATCTTTCACTAAATTTTTAGTCGTGAGTCTTAATTTATAAATACTTCTTGTATGTTGCGCTATTTTGTTAGCTGGTGTAAATTCTTGTATATTTAAGTTTAGTAAACTCAATAAAAAGTGTTTTTGTGCTGGATTTAGTGCATAAAGTTCATCAATAAAATCTTTATTAATACCTAAAATATCAGAAACAATATCCCAATTAATTTCCGTTTTCCTTTCAAAAACACCTGCTAGAGATAACCAACTTCTCATGGTACTTACATAAGTGCAATTAGGAGATATTGAATATCCCCTTTCTTGTAATTCATAGCTGATTGCTTCTAATTGTGGTTCTTCTCCTCGATTATTAATCACATCAATGGCCTTTAATAAAGCCATTCCTGCTAAATTATTTAATATATGTCCTGCAAACTTTTGATTTACAAATGAACTATTATTAGCACCAGATAAAAATTCTTCAGCTAGAGAAGTCAGTTTATATTGACGTGATTCTTGTAAATCCTCAATTAGTTGATATGCTCTAATTGATAAGAAACAATTCATTGCCAATTTACCAATATTTTCTGATGCTAGTTTAGATGATGTTTGTTGAGAATGTTGAGAAAAATAACGTTCAGCAATACTAGCTTCTAGTATATCCCGATTTGGTTGACACTTATTACATAATTCTAGAATTTCAATTAAGGAGAATTTATTTGGATCAAATTGATCTCCATAAGTAAATCTTTTTAATTTTTTTTTGATGTTTTTTGATTCCATTTGCTATTTACCTAACATATTAAAATTTACTTTGTCAATACTGTTAAAATAATCCTAACTGAATAGTTTGTGATTTATTAAGAGAATTTTCTAAATCAATAGGTAATAAATCTGCTGGTAGTTCAACAACCAAAGGAGCATTTTTTTCAAATCTCAATTGTGAACTTTTAACATAATTTTCATCTATTTCAAAAGATAACCATTTTCTTTGTAATGTTTCTGCTACTCTACCTGTCATATTAGACCCAGCAAAAGGATCTAATACAATATCTCCTGGTTCAGTACAAAGATTAATGATAAACTCTGGTAAAGCTTGAGGAAATCTGGCTGGATGTGGTTTAAAACCTTCCTCTTTACAGCGTATTTGGTAATAATCATTGGAAGCAGTATTAGAAGCAGAAATCATGTTAACTGCTAAGAATAAATCTTCTTGAATTGGAGTTGGTTGTCCCATTTCTTCTTTATCTATACTAGAACGTCCATCAATAATATTAGGAGGAATAGCACCACCTCTATCATTACTAAATTTATGAGAAATATCATGACCTGATGGTCTTAATTTAGGTTTATAGCCATTTTTAAGCAGATTTTTCATGGCTTGACTATAAGGTTTTAAAACTCTTCTATTATTAGCTTTAGGATGGGGTTCTTTAGACAGCCACCAAATAGTATTTACAGCATCTTTAACTCGTTCTCTGCGAACTGTTACCCATTCTGCGGGAGTAGGAAGTTTTGCGGGATTATACCAATATAATTCTTGTGCTAAATAAAAACCTAATCCACCTTTTTTTTGTGGTTTACACAAAGAAACAACAAGTTCAAAATGATAAAGAGAACGAACTGGTATTCCTTTAACCCAACTTCCACCAATATCAATTACTAATGAACCTGTAGGTTTGAGAATGCGGTGAAATTGTACTGCAAAATCTTTGAACCATTCTACATATTCATCAGCATCAACGTTACCATATTCTTTTTTTCTAAGTAGTGCAAATGGTGGAGATGTACAAATTAAATCTATACTTTCGTCAGGAATATCTGTCATTAATTCCAGACTATTTCCTAAATAAGCAGCACCAAATTCTGTTTGGTAGTAAGCAGCAAAATTATTTTGCATATTAATTCAAAATTTTATGTAGTAGTAAGGATGGAATTAACGCCATCCTTACAATTTATTCTGATGACGATAAATTAGTCATCATTACATTATACAACCTAAACAACAGAAGTTTGCTTAGACTTTGCGTGTGCGGCTGCTTGAGTCCGACGTTCATTCAAATAACCAAAGAACTCCTTACCTTCCCGCAAACGACGAACTAACATTTGTCTATCAGCCAGCATTTCCCGCACAATCGGAATAATCGCTTTCGGACGGAAGTAAAACTTGCGATACATTTGTTCAACTGAATCTTCAATTTCCGCACTGGAAAGAGTTGGATATTGCAAAGTTGAAGTTTGAATACCAGAAGTTGCTACTAAAGACTCATTTGCAAACCAACCCTTTTCTCTGGCTTGTTCATACAACTCTGTACCAGGATAAGGTGCAGCAATAGAAACTTGAATTGTATGGGGACTTAATTCACAAGCAAAACGAATTGTTTCTTCTACAGTTTCTTTCGTTTCTATCGGCAAACCGATAATAAAAGTCCCATGTACAGTAATACCAAGTTTGTGGCAATTCTTCATGAATTCTCGCGCCACTTCTAGCTTAATACCTTTTTTGATATTATTGAGAACTTCTTGATTGCCAGATTCAAAACCTACCAATAACAACCTTAAACCGTTATCCCGTAAAGTTTTGAGAGTATCATAATCTAAATTAGCACGAGCATTGCAACTCCAAGTTAAATTGAGTCGCTTCATATGTTTGCTAATTGCGATCGCTCGATGTTTGTCAATGGTAAAAGTATCATCATCAAACATATACTCCCGCACCTTGTCCCCAAAGAGAACCTTGGCTTCTTCCATTTCTCTGCCTACGGCATCGGGGCTTTTATGACGGTATAAATGTCCGCCAATAGTTTGCGGCCACAAACAAAAAGTACATTTTGCTGGACAACCACGGCCAGTATAAAAAGAAATGTAAGGATGTTGCAAATAGCCAATAAAATATTTGCTAATATCCAAATCGCGGGCATAAACTGGCAACACACTGGGCATAGCATCCCAGTCATGAATTAAAGGACGTTCTTCCGTTTGGTGGATATTTCCCAACTTATCCCGGTAACTCAAACCCTTGATTTCATCCCAAGGTTTCCCTTCTGCCAATTCCTTACAGGTATAATCAAACTCATTGCGGCAGACAAAATCAATAACCGGATTTTCCCGTAAAGTTGCCTCTGGTAAAACCGCAACGTGCGCCCCTACAAAGCCAATTTGCACATTGGGATTTTGCTCTTTGATCGTTTCTGCACACTTGACATCATTAGCCAAAGAAGGCGTGCTGGTGTGCATAATCACCAATTCGTAATCCTTGGCAATTTTCAGCACATCATCCACTGTCTGCCCATGAGGAGGTGCATCAACTAACCTACTGCCAGGAACTAAAGCCGCAGGTTGTGCTAACCAAGTCGGATACCAAAAAGAAGTAATTTCTCGTTTTGCTTGATACCGCGCCCCCGCACCACCATCAAAACCATCAAAAGAAGGTGGACTCAAAAATAAAGTAGTTTTCATGAATATTTTTCTTGTCAGTTGTTAGTTGTTAGTTGTTAGTTGTCAACTTAAGCCAACCAGGGAATGAATTCCCTGTCTAAAAGCTAAACTCGGTTAAAACCGACTACTTTGACATAAATAGGATAGTTTTTGATTTTGAGTTAACCAGAGTGCGTTTTAACGCACTTTAGCTTTTAGACCGGAACTTAAGTTCCGGGCAGATTTGTTCCCCATACCCTATTTCCTAACTAGCTTTAGCATTCACACCCATGAGGTTTTCAATCAGGGAAACAACATCACTACGAGTGAGTTTTTCCTTACCACTAGCCAAAGCATCTAGAGTACCATGAGCTAAAGCTAGAGGAATTTGGCAAAATTGCAAAGCCGGTCCATTTGGCAAAGAGTTCGTATAGGCATCTGCTAGAATGAGATTGCGACGGGCATATTTTTGGAGATTATCATTATCCCAACCTGCTGGGTAAAAATTGACTCCACGAGTTAAATCCTCACCATTGTTTCGCAGAATATTTACTGCTTGCAAACCCCTACCAAATCCTATGGCTTGAGTGCGGTTGCTTTGAGTTCCATCATACCAATTCCATAAATCTGAGAGTAACAAGCCCACAGCACCAGCCACCCCAAAAGTATAACGGTCTAAATCCGCCTCTGTTTCTATTTGCCAATTTCTATCTGCCCAATAAGCCATTCTATCAGCCATTGCGGCTGTTGCATCCCAAATTCGGGGGGCAATGCTTTCAGGTGCTAATATTGACCATTCTCTAATGCGTAAACTGACTTCTTGTAAAGAATTTTCGTAACCTTTAAATCCTACAGAGAAAGCATCCAGCGGAAAACCATCTATTCCCGCTTGCAATGTTAGACTAATATTCTGCAACAGGCGTTTTTTAGTCCCATTATCCAAATTTGGATCATCTTCAATTTGGTCAATGGCGCGCATACACAAGTATGCTGATGCCACTGCTTCTTGTAATCCTGATGGTAAAATACTAATTGGGATATAAAAAGTTCTACTAGTGTCTTTAAGGATTTGCAACGCATCTCCACGTAAATCCATTTTGTTCACTCCTCTCTTGATTTGCACACCACACCTAATTTCGGACTTTTCAATAATACTAGATTTAGTATTGATTAAATCTTAAAAACCATAGACACTCTAGAATTTAATCTAGGAATACATAGTTTATAGTGTCGCATTTAACACAATTTTCCAGTTTATCAAAGCTTAGTACAGTATATAAGGTTTTGGTAACAATAACCTTGTCTACAAGGATAGAAATAAGAACAGCAAAGTTCTTAGGCTGAAGTATTGCAGAAGTGCCGATAGAGTCACTTATTTTACCAGGATGTGGATTCTATTGTTGAGTATATGATTTTATGATTCAAGCTGTATTGTCCTACAAATTTTTATTTGTCAGAATCAGGTGGTTATCGAGCGAAGTCGAGATAAATATATCATTGTGTTATATCCCCGATTTCTTGAAGAAGTCGGGGATCTTGTTTTGGATGTTATTGGATGATTTTTGGTGGGAAGTTGGTGATTTTATTTGTCTTATTAAACTCTCATATTTTCAATTTGAAAATTGATTATTAAATATTAAATGAATATTTAAAATATGACATTTAAAACCAACATCCTGCAAATCCTAAAATCCTGGATATCCTGATTCTGACAATTGAGAGATTCATATCCCCGACTTCTTAAATAAATCAGGGATATGAAAGGTTAAGCTACAACTTCCACTGTTTTTGCTTCTGGTAACAACCGCTTCACACCTTGCTTCACAAAAGCTTCCAAAACAGCCATTTTTTGATTTTGCTGGAATACAGTTTGCAAAACTTGACGCAGTTTGTCGAGATTTAAAGCACTTCCTGATTCTAAAGCAATTTCTTGCTGTTCAAAATATGCCACTAAACTTAATCCCGCTACTCTTGTGAGGTAAGCAGCACTAACTCCCTCTACCATTCCCCCAGCGACAAAGGTAGCAACATTAGTTTTCAGAATACCTGTTACAGCCCTAGTTGAAAGTTCCACTAAACCTAATTTCAACATCAAACTTCCCATAGTTCCCGCTACTTGTTGCGCTTGTTCTAAGGAAATTTTCTGCTGATAAATATTACCCAAATCTATCACCATTTGAGCAGTAATCGCCGCAGTTGCGAGAATATCTAAAGCTGGTACGGGATTAGCAAAAGCTGCCGCCGCTGCAATCCATTGATATTGTTCTATAAAAGGTGTGGCTTGATCTCTTCTCACACCATTTAAACAATTTTTGGCTTCGGCTTTGAGTAATAATACCTTGCGATTTGTGGTATTACAAACTAGCTGTTCTCCTTGCTGTCCCACAACCGCTGCTAATTGTTGTGTCAATTGCTGGATATCTGGCGTTGGTTGTTCCATCCATTCTTGGAAAGAACCATCTTCTCCATGTTTCCGCACTTTCACAGATACAGGAGAAGCCGCAGTCGCAACTACATTTGCACCAATGCGCTGTTTTAATGATTGAAAAACTGTAGCGCGTTCATCAGGTTGATATTGATCTTGTTTGTTGAAAACTAGCAATGTCGGCTGTTTTCCGGCTTTTAGCTGTTGTAAAACCTGAAATTCTGAATCTGTTAAATCACCGTTGGTCAGAAATAAGACAAAATCAGATTTCTGCATTTCCGATAAAGTGACAACATCAGAATTTTCACCAGCTACGGAAAATAAAGGCGCTGTTTCCGCAAAATGCAAAGACATTCCCGGAATAGTTGGGGCAGTTTTTAGAACTTCAATAACTGTACTTTTACCTACGGATTTACCACCAGTAACGGCCAGGGTGATTTCCTTTCTATCCAGTTCTAAGGGCAATTTAGCGAGTTTTTCGCGGAGAATTGCTAGGTGAGGATGATTGACTGCTTCTTGTGCCAGTTGATTAATTATTACTTGAGTTTTAGCGATCGCTTTATCCACAGCCGCTCTATCTACAACCATATCATTTAGCTGTTCACCTAATTGGGGCTGATTTTTATTGAACAACCACAAACCCCCTCCGACAGCCAAAGCACTCAGGAGTCCGAATTCTCCCACTTGCACTATTGAATCATGCCAACTGTTTAACATCCACAGGGAGAACGATAGTCCTAGTCCTCCCACTAAAATCGGTCGCTGTAACTTCACAATTGTGATTCTCCACGCGAGGAAAAAGCTTTTACCTCACTTTAGTCCAAAACCTGCTACTCGGATTGAGGTTGGTGAACAAACGTCTTTTGATGTTGGAGCAGAGTAAGCAGCTAAAAGCATTGTATAAACAATACATCAATTTTTCTTGATTGATTTTGATATCTCATGGTAGAGTGTTAGGCAATACATTTTTTCTCACGCAGAGGCGCGGAGGCACTCCAGAGGAATCAAGAGGGTTATTTATTATATTTTAATTTGATGAAGTCATTTTTTCAGGAATTTTATCAATTTAGGTCAGAAGTTTTAGTAGAGGCTATTGGGACTTTTATTTTGGTATTTGCTGGGACTGGTGCTGTGATGGTTAATCATATCAGTCAAGGTGCTATTACACATCTGGGAATTAGTTTTGTATTTGGGGCTGTAGTCGCAGCATTAATTTACAGTTTAGGACATCTCAGCGGCGCACATTTTAACCCAGCGGTAACTCTGGCATTTTGGACAAGTGGATTTTTTTCAAAAAAGCAAGTATTGCCATATATTTTTGCCCAATTATTAGGATCTATATTAGCCTCTAGCTTGCTACGCATTAGTTTGGGAAATGTAGCTAATTTAGGGGCAACTATGCCGTTAAATGGTAATTGGTGGCAATCTTTTATATTAGAAATAGTTCTCACTTTCATTTTAATGTTTGTGATTTTGGGATCTGGTTTAGATCGTCGCGCTCATATTGGTTTTGCTGGTTTAGCTATTGGTTTAACAGTAGCATTAGAAGCGGCTTTTATGGGTCCTATTACTGGTGCAAGTATGAATCCTGCCCGTTCTTTTGGACCAGCTTTAGTAGGAGGAATTTGGCAACATCATTGGGTTTATTGGGTAGCACCAATTTTAGGTTCACAGTTTGCAGTCAAAGTTTATGGCATAATTTCTCATGGTTTCCGAGATTTTAAAGAATAAAGGCATAACAATGACAAATTTCGATCATCCACCCAGAATATTATTTTTATATGGTTCTTTGCGCGAACGTTCTTACAGTCGTTTGTTAGCAGAGGAAGCTGCCAGAATTATTCAAGAATTTGGTGCAGAAGTTCAGTTTTTTGATCCGCGTGAATTACCAATTTATGGTAGTGTTAGTGATACTCATGCCAAAGTTCAAGAACTGCGAGAATTGAGTACCTGGTCAGAAGGTCAAGTTTGGTCTTCTCCAGAAATGCACGGTAATATAACCGGAATTTTGAAAAATCAAATTGATTGGATTCCTTTGAGTATTGGTGCTGTTAGACCAACTCAAGGCAGGACATTAGCAGTCATGCAAGTAAGTGGCGGTTCTCAATCTTTCAATGCCGTTAATACCATGCGAATTTTAGGGCGTTGGATGCGAATGTTTACCATTCCTAATCAATCTTCTGTGGCCAAAGCTTATCAAGAATTTCATGAAGATGGCACAATGAAAGATTCTGCTTATCGTGACCGAGTAATTGATGTCATGGAAGAATTATATAAGTTTACTTTGCTGTTACGTGATCAAGTTGATTATCTCACAGATCGCCACAGTGAACGTAAAGAAAAAGCTGCCAAAAACTAGATCCCCGACTTCTTTAAGAAGTCGGGGATCTGAAAAACCTTTATTTAACAACTACAAAGATCATGAAAAAAGTAATGTTTGTTTGCAAGAAAAATTCTCGTCGTTCTCAAATGGCGGAAGGTTTTGCGAAAACTTTAGGAGAGGGTAAAATTGCCGTTGCTAGTTCTGGTTTAGCATCAAGTCATGTTGACCCTATCACTGTGGAAGTTATGGCAGAAATCGGTATTGATATTAGCAATCAAAGTTCTAAATGTTTAAGTGATTTTAATCCTGAAGATTTTGATGCTGTCATATCTCTGTGTGGTTGTGGAGTCAATTTACCAGAAGCATGGGTATTAAGAGAAGTGTTTGCAGATTGGCAACTTGATGATCCTGAAGGACACGGTATTGATACTTTTCTCCGTGTTCGTGATGAAGTTAAGGAAAGAGTGATTCAATTGATAGAAGATTTAACCATTTAATAGCTATGGCTTAGAAAAGTGGAGATTAATATTCCTCTGTCTAAAGAGATGCTATACAAACAGGTATATCCTACCCTAGTGGGATGGCTCCAAAATCTATTTGAGTTTAAATGAATCACAAGATCCCCGACTTCTTGAAGAAGTCGGGGATCTGATCTAAATTGAGATGAATTAAGTGAAATCTATAACTCAAAAACTGATTATCAAACGCCTTTCTTTTCTGGATCGCTTTTTGACATTGTGGATATTTCTGGCAATGGCAACTGGAGTGGGTTTAGGATATTTTTTCCCCACAATAGAAGTTTTTATCAATCATTTCCAAATAGGAACAACCAACATTCCTATTGCTATTGGTTTAATTTTGATGATGTACCCACCCTTAGCAAAGGTAAAATATGAAGAATTAGGAGATGTATTTCGTAATAAAAAAATTCTCGGACTATCATTATCGCTGACTTGGATAATTGCCCCAATTGTAATGTTTACACTTGCTATTCTTTTTTTACGCGATAAACCTGAGTATATGACTGGGTTAATCATGGTGGGAATAGCCCCTTGTATTGCCATGGTAATTGTTTGGAGTGAACTAGCTAAGGGAGACGCTGAATATACAGCCGGATTAGTTGCTTTTAATAGTATTTTTCAAGTTTTCTTTTACAGCGTTTATGCTTGGTTTTTTCTGGCGATTTTACCGCCTTTATTTGGCTTACAAGGAACTATTGTCAATATCAGTATTGGGGAAATTGCCAACAGCGTTTTTATCTATTTAGGCATTCCTTTTCTGGCTGGATTTATGACTCGCGTTATTTTAGTAAAAGCTAAAGGTAAGCAGTGGTATCATCAGCAGTTTATTCCGAAAATCAGTCCGATTACTTTAATTGCTCTTTTATTTACAATCATGGTAATGTTTAGTTTAAAGGGCAATTTGATTGTGCAGATTCCTCTCGATGTTGTCCGCATTGCCATTCCCCTCATTATCTATTTCCTATTCATGTTTTTGAGTAGTTTTTACCTAGCATGGAAAATTAAAGCTGACTATGCCAAAGCTGCTAGTGTGGCATTTACCGCTGCTGGTAATAATTTTGAATTAGCAATAGCTGTAGCTATTTCTGTATTTGGGATTAAATCTGGTGTGGCTTTTGCTGCTGTGATTGGACCATTGGTAGAAGTGCCAGTCTTAATTAGTTTAGTCAGTGTATCTTTCTGGATCAAGAAACATTTTTTTCGCGCATCTCCACCAATAGGATTATAATTAAATACGTTTGATCTACTATTGATTTATTTAAATTTAATGAAAGTTGCTGATTTAATTACCTGGTTTGAAGAATGGGCAAATCCCGCTTGGTGCGAAAGTTGGGATAATTGCGGTTGGCAGGTTGAACCCGGTGTTTTGTCTACAGAAGCGCGGGTTTTAGTGTGTTTAACTCCGACTTTAGCCGTAATGCAGGAAGCGATCGCTCTCCATGCTAACCTAATATTTGCCCATCATCCCCTCATTTTTTACCCTCCCAAATCTTTCCGCACTGGGGAAGCCTTAACAGAAATGGTGCGGTTAGCTTTTACCCATAATATTGGAATTTATACCGCCCATACTAATTTTGACCAAGTGGCAGATGGAACTGCTGACGTTTTAGCGCAACTTCTGGAACTTCAAGAAGTATCACCTATTGTTCCTACCCAAGCAGGTTTAGGTTATGGGCGTGTAGGAATACTAAAACCCACTTTGACATTACAAGAGGTAATTAATAATATTCAAACTCAATTAAATCCGCCCCATTTAATTGTTTCCCCAATGGCTGATTTACAACAGCAAATTTCACGGGTAGCTGTTTTAGGTGGTTCTGGTGCAGGTTATATTTCAGCCGTAGTTAAAACTAATGCCCAAGTTTACTTAACGTCTGACTGTAAATTTCATCAATTTCAAGAAAGCCGTGATCGTGGTATTGTATTAATTGATGCTGGACATTATGCCACAGAACGCCCAGCGTGCGATCGCTTAGTCCAGAAATTTCAAGCCCTTAAATTAGATTGGGTCAAATTGAGCCAGCAAGATGAAGATTTCCGCCAGTTTTTATCCTAGTTAGATCACCTTAAACTATCCAGACCAAGTAATACTTACATCTTGCTTCCGTAACGCCCTGGGGATCTTATTCAAAAATTTATACAAAAAAAATTATTCACGGTTAAAAAATTAGAAACAATGTTATCATTTTCATTAATACAGATTTTAACCCTGGCGAAAATCTTTTAGAGATCAGCCACTGGTTTGTCTGTACTTGGCTAGATAGTCTAGTTAAAAGGTAAAAAGCTATGTTATGTTCAGACGATTTTATTGCTAAAGCAGTCCTGCCAGGGATAAGTAATTTTCCCTGTGGAAACGCCAAATCAAAGAAAAATGTCTGTAGATGTTAACAGTTGCTATAGCTGTTCAACTAATGCGGTAAACTAAAGCTTAAGACCCAAAATTTCATCTAACACTAATGACTAAAAATAAGTGGTAAAATTGAGTCACTGAACTTACCGGGTTCTCACCGCGAAATTCACCTCTTAGAGGCTGATATTATGGGGATAAAACCCGAATTTGACAGGTTTAACTACGTTGTATAAAAAGGCAGAAGCACTACATGCTACACCGCAAGATTTATCAACTGTGTTGCGACGGGCGGGAGGTATGTGTTTTTTTGCGGGATCAGCAACGCTGGATAGAGCGGGCCCGCATCATTGATATCGAAGGCGATTTAGTGACTTTACGCTATGAAACAGACGAAGAAGATGAAGTTTGTTCTTGGGAGGAAATGGTTCGTCTCGAAAGCATCGGATCTGTTACTCAAAAATTAGCTTCAGTGCAACGCGGTAACATAGATCCGCCGACAACTGAAGACTGTCCAGAAGCAGAGCGTATTCCTAACCCTTATACTGACCTAAATCCAGATTAAACGCTCCTAAATTAAATTCACGTCAAGCGTTCAAAAGCAGGACAGTATCCGTCCAGGGTAACTTTGAAATTATATAAGGGGGCAGCGGGGTTCCAACACCGTTGCCCTCTTTGGTGTCGGCAGCTACCACAGCAGGCAATATCACCAGAATTAGGGCGAAGGTTATTCGGGTTTAAGAGTTCTCGCGGAGATAACCCCCGTAATACCAAGTCTTCACCCTGCCAACGCGCTTCTATTAAACCCGTATCAGCAAATTGTCGCCACCGGGGATCTGCTGTCACTGCATCGGGAAGAGTGATGGTAATAACAGTTCCCAATTCCGTCACCTCCCCCTCATAATTAATTTCTGGGGCAGCAGGTTGTAAAAATGTTTCCCCAATCGGTAATTCTACTAGAGTCCCTGGGGCTGGTGAATGGACATGATAGCGATTTTGTAACTCTTCTAAACAAGTTAAGTCAGCCAGATAATTTGGAGAACCATGCACAAAAATCACGTGTTGCGGGCGTAAATTATGAATTAGCTGGGTTGTTCCTGGTCCATCACTATGTTGCGCTAACAGATAACTTTCAAATTTTGTCGGTGCTAAATATTCTGGATTAACTGGAATATCAATTTTTTCAGGTAAAAGAATTAACCAATTGCCTGTGTTTGGTTGACAATACTTACGTAAATCCGCGGCAGAATCTGTAAAAACAATACAAGGTGATGTCCCTAAAGTTGCTAGATTTTCTGGCTTTAATCTTCTTACACGGGGTTTTACCCGTTCATCCCAAAATAAAGGTTGGTGACGGGCGAAATTTTGAACTGCGGCGGGAAGATGTGGTAAAAGTTCTAAATAGGCATCGCAACCAGCAGCTACAGCACCATCAACCCAAATGTCTAAATCTCTACCTGTAAAGTGGTGATGGGAACGTAATAACATAAGTAATTCTTGACCTAAACCTAAAGCCGGAGTTGGTAAAATTACTGAATAACTCTCATCTGTTCTACTGGCACTAATGGCGCGATGAATCCTTTCTGCTAGTTGATTTTCTTGATTGCGGCGATGGGTATGGCGAGATGTCCCATAACTACCTTCAATTAATAGCACGTCTAAATTTAAACCTCGAAGTTCATCCAGTCGCAACCCTTCGACTAAACGAGAGTTGGATAGGAAAAAATCACCGGTGTAAAGTAATTTATAATCGCGGTTGGGGGTGTGGTAAGTGAGGAGAATCGCCACAGCACCGGGTAAATGACCTGCGGGAAATAATTCTACTATTAGATCTTCTCTGATTTCTATGGGCGATCGCAATGGTAATGCCTGACAAAATGAGAGAATTCCTGGTAGTTCTTCATCTGGCCAATTTAGCGGTAATAACTTCGTCGTTACCTCACTAGCATATATAGGTAATTGGGGAAAAGCTTGATGTAGTGTTAATAAGCCTCTGGCATGATCTGGATGAGCATGACTAATTATGACTAAATCCGCTGGTATCCCATGATGTGCCGATTGAGTCATTTCCTGCGCTACAGGGGAAATATTTGTCAAACCGAAATCTAACATGATCCGGTGTGGTCCCATCCTGACCAGTAGACACACCCCTTCATCTTGATGCTGAACACTATAGGGAAAGCATTCCAACTCATTAGTGGTTTCGACCGCATCAATTGATATATTATTCATCCTTTGCTCCTCCCCTCCATCAAACTATTGGCTGAGAAAGTTGGCTTTTAGCAATATTCCTCTGCAAAGTTCAAAGAAGTGGGAATCCTAAGTTGTCACTCTTGTTAATGTGCAGAACCATTACCATGATAATTATCGGAATCATAAAAGCCATTTTTCGTACCAAAGAATAAGCACGAAACCGTAAATATAACCGTTAAACCCACTAAAATTAGTTTGATATCCATTGATTTTATCCCCTTAACTTCGGACTTTTTGATCTTAATATCGTGTTTTTGCATTTGGGCAAAATCACTAGAAAATCTTTACCATGCTTGGATTATTGTAAATATAGCACGTTCAACCCCACCATTACAGGGCAATCTCTTCTCCACGCTCAGTAAAGCGGACATCTTTAATTTTCCACTGAGAATTACTAATTAAGGTTTTGCGGACACTACTAAACAACGCAAACTGTTCACAACTAGAAAGAGAAGATACTTGTCTTTTTGAATCTGGTGAAATGCGGATATCAACAATCGCAACACCATTTTTCACATTAACGCGATAACCAGACACGCTAAAATCTGCTGTATTTTGTTCTTTGAATATTTTACCTATGGCTTCATTCATGGGTTCTGCTGCGGAAACGTCAGCTTTTTGAGGAATTAGCTCTTGACATTGGGCATCACTTGTGTATACGGTGACGTTTGTAGTTTTCCCAGAGATAGCTTTAGTATTGGAATTATTGGTATATGGTTCAGTTGCGGGAGTGGGAGATTTCTGTAGCTTCTTTGGGGGAATGGGGTTAATTTTGCTCGTTGGTGTTGTTTCTGGAATTGGGTTATTAGCGGTATTGTTAGAATCACAACTGCTAAGAAAAGTGCAGGATACAACTAAAAATAATGATAAAATAGCTTGTTTGTAATTATACATATAGTAATTCCGTTGGATTTTTACAAGAAAATTCATCAGGGGAAGGAAAGAAAAAACCCTAATATCAATGATAACTACCTTTGTTCCCAAATATAAAGTTAAGGTAGGGTTAAGTTTAGCGTTGAAGAAAATAAATTTTATTTTTTAGTATACTTTCGTAACAAAAAAGCAAATTTTTGTTTAAATTATTGATTTAATAATGATTTTTAAGATAGTAACTTAAAAGTTGATTGAACTTTGATGTTATTAGGATCAAATGCTGCTACTACAATACAATTGGCACATTACTTCTTTGCTTGCTCAGTCCTCCTCAAGTTCTGACGGCGCTGGAGAAAATATTGTTTTTTTGCTTTTTACTCTGTTTAGCTATTTGTTTGGTTCTTATTGCTTCTATACTATCTACGAGAAGTTGGGAGAACAAAATGCTTGGTTTGCTTGGGTACCAATTCTTAATAATTGGATCATGTACAAAGCAGGTGATCAGTCTCCCTGGTGGATTGTTGGGCTTTTTATACCACTTGTTAATTTTGTAGCTCTGATTTTCTTACTGATGGCTTTCATTAAAATTGTGGAGAAGCTGGGTAAAAGTCCTTGGTTAATTTTGTTAATGATTATTCCGTTAGTTAATTTTGTGGTTTTATACAATTTTGCTTTCGGCTAACTAATAAAAAAAGGGATTAAAAACAGTAAATTTAAATTTTTAATTCCTTTTTATCAGAGGAGATTTGCAAAGATAAAACCGAATTTTATTGTCCAAGCTTCCTGAAAGCTTGAGAAAGAGTTAATATAAAATATAGCTTATCTTATTTTATAATCTTAACCTGTAAATTTTAGCTGATCAATTTTTTCAGCATAACTATTTTTATAGCTGATTTGAATGCTCTCTAATGCCAGACGTAAATCTTCTTGTGAACAAAATCCTTCTAACCTCTGCTTGACAATACCATTTTCAATCAGCAATAAAGTTGGTAGGGATTTAAGCCTATAAGTATTAGATAGTTTAAAATTTTGATCGGCATTAATTTCCACTAATTTTATTCTATCACTGCATTGAACTTGAAATTGTAGCAACAAAGGATGAATAATTTTACAGAATTCCGACCAAGGGGCTGTAAAATTTACCAAAACAGGGATAGGAGATTCTAAAACATTTTTGGTAAATGTTTTTTCACTGATAGATAATATAGTTGGTTTTACGTCAGATTCAGGAAGTAAATGTGCAACTCCAAGTAGCTTACCTAGACGAGATGTTTTCAAAAAAGCCTGTCTTTGAGCATGAGTCATTATCTCTTTTGATCCTGCCATTATTTCATTACTATTCATATAACTTTGGGTTTCCCCATCTGGTTTCATGTCGTTGACAAAATTCTGCTGCTGCGGTTCGTGAAAATCTGAATACATATAAGTCTTCTCCACTAGGAGTGCTACCTAAAAAACCAAGATATTCCATCTGTACCTTATCCCTATAGTATGCCACAGCTTCATCCAAAGCTTCCAGCGAAACGAATGATTCTACTGATGTTACTGGACAAAACTCGAAAGCAACCTTTATTGCATACCAAATTAACCATTTACCAATAGGTTCAATTAACCTTGAAGTAACATCTCCACGATTGGTAGGGTGTGCTTCTATATTGTTTATTTCCATAAATATGGGAGGAGCGGGTTCAGGATAAAAATATGGATAAAGACTATATTTAACCAATCCCCAAACTTTACCCTTATAAACAAGCTTAACTATGTTTTGGCAGTAAAAACTGGTATTATTCCATATATTCAACCAGTCACAACTCCAGTCAGTGGGTAGATCATTAATACTTGCTGGAGAAATAAAAGCAATTTCTTCAGTGTTAGATTCAATTAAAACTTTTACCTGATAACTTCCAATAGTAGTCAATTTGTTTTTATTACCTGTTGAAAATTTGAGTATCATAAATTATACATTAAGATAGACAATTATTCAAACATGGTTTTTCCCGGTGTTATGAGGTACATATCTAGCGGGCAAGATGCCCGCACTACAAGAGTTTCATGATTCAACTTTGTACCTCATAAGAGCGGAAACCGCTGTATTAGTTACATCGTATCATTATAATATCAATCACAAGCTAACATCCTGTAAATCTTTTAATCCTATAAATCCTGATTCAAACAATTAACAAATAGCCGCATTCACAAACTGAATCACATCTCCTAAACCAACTTGAGTTTTCAAATTTGTAAAAACAAAAGGTTTATCACCACGCATTTTTTTTGCGTCTCTTTCCATGACATTCAAATCAGCACCCACATAGGGAGCAAGATCAGTTTTATTAATCACTAATAAATCAGATTTAGTAATACCTGGACCACCTTTACGGGGAATTTTATCACCAGCAGCCACATCAATGACATAAATGGTTAAATCTACTAATTCAGGACTAAAAGTAGCAGCTAAATTATCTCCACCACTCTCTAAAAAGACTAAATCTAAATTGGTAAATTTTTCTTCTAATTGTTCAATTGCGGCTAAATTCATAGAAGCATCTTCACGGATAGCAGTATGGGGACAACCTCCCGTTTCTACTCCTAAAATGCGATCGCTTGACAAAGCCTGAGAACGGACTAAAAACTGAGCATCTTCTTGAGTATATATATCATTTGTCACCACAGCTAACTGATATTTTTCCCGTAAACCCTTACATAAAGCATCTACCAAAGCCGTTTTCCCCGAACCTACAGGACCCGCAACGCCTACTCTTAAAGCCGTCATGATTCTTAGCTCCTAAACAACCTAGTATACTGGATTTCGTGCTGCATACTTGCTAAAGACAAACCCCAACTACAACATCCTAAATCATCATCTTCCATTGTCAAAATCTCCCCCACAGTAGTAATTAATAAAGGTTGTAAACCCAGTAATAACTCCTGACCCGCAGTTTGTCCCAGCGGAATAAGTTTGATACCAGCGGTAATTAAATTATTAGCCCAACTGTGTAAATAAGCTAATAAAGCAGCTTGAATATTTATATCCCAATGAGCGCAAGCTATAGCAAATGCGATCGCATAATTGCCAGGATAACCCACAGCATTCACCACAGGTAAAATTCCCGGTTCTAACTTCCCTAATAATTGCATCAGAGAACGTCCCATTTGCCAACTAGCAGCCCGTAATTCTTCCGTATCTCTCGCAGCAGATAACCATAAATTCCACCGCTTTAAAGCCGACCTATCACCTGATTTGACAGCATGAAAACCCCTCATCATTATCGCTGCATCTAGGCAAATTGAGCCATAAATTAATTCAGATTTTAGCCAATCTTTGAGATTTTCTATATTCGTAATAGTACCATTTTCTATTAACATTTCCAATCCTTCCGAATAGCCATAAGCCCCAACGGGTAAAGCTGGACTTGCTAATTGTAAAATTGTCAAAAAATGGCTATGCGTGAGAGTGATTTCCATAAGCCCCTAATTCTGGTTGAAAAGGTAAAATTTCTTCTTTAATTTCTAACCCTAATTGGATTAACATAGCAGCTAAAACTGCATCTGGAGATAAGCGTAAATAAGTCGAAGTTATTTCTACAGGAACATGACGATTTCCTAAATGATACGCAGCCCTTAATAATAAAGAAATTTCTGCTAATACAGTTAAAACAGGTTCAGGTTTAGCAATAATTCTCATATAAATACTTTCGGTTTCATCTGTGAGAATATCGCTATCATGTAATACTGTACCTCTAGCTAACCGCAAAAAAATCTCCTGACCATCTGCTAATATAAATTTATGACGGCTACGAGTTCGTTCTTCCGCAGTTAGTGAAAGAGTGATATTCACTATAGCATTAGTATTAGGTGGTTGACGTTGGGTAAAAGTCAGCATAATTCCCGAAATTAACTTTAATTTGTGAATATTGCAAGAGTTATATCCCCGACCTCTTTAAGAAGTGGGGGATCTAATTGTTCATAACTGATTTAGGATAGCTATAGGCGTAAATTATGTCATCACTTCAAAAGAATGAACTTCTAGAATAGAACCAATCATCGCTGCTGTCATTAAATCTTCTCGAACTTTTCCGGTTATTTTGGCTTTTTGTCCTGATTTAAGTAAGTTTTTATCAGCACTTTTTGAGATTTCGTATGTAACACCATCTTCTGTTACAAAAGCCCAAGCACCAAGCCCAATATTCCGACGTTCAATAGTACCTGTAGCTGTAATAGTCATTTGTTAGTAGGGGCGAAGCATTTGGAAGATAAATTATCGGTCATTGCCAAAAATAGTTCTCCAAATGCTTCGCCCGTACAGTTGTTAGTTGTCAGTTGGTTAGCAATGGATAATAGGAAAAAATCTTACCAATTACCAATTACCAATTACCCATTACCTAATTAAGCAGTTTGTCCGTCTTTTTTCAATGCTAACTGGGCTAGTCCATAACAAAGTACAGCATTAACAAGAAGAAAAATTCGAGCTAGGTTACTATTTCCTAAACCCCAAACGGCAGGATCATAAACAGCACTAACGGTCAGAAAAGCTGTTATTCCTAAAGTTGCACCAATAGCAAACCATTTCCAACTAGGATGTCCTAAAAATAAGGCTATTAAAACAAAAGGAATTAAAACACTGGCAAAAAGAGGATTTAATGCGTCTGTTCCCTGTAAAGTGTTACCTAGTTCGGGAATGGAACTACCTAAAACCCGGAAAGGCCATTGAGGAAGATCAAAGATATAAAATCCTTTGAGGAAGAATAAGCCAGAACTGCCGAAAGTTAAGCCGCTGAATAAAGACCAACTCCAAGTGAAGGGGAAGTAAACCCGTAAGAACCAAGCTAGAAGATAAGAACCTATTACCATGAATATTTTAGGCACTAAAGCGATCGCTCCGCCATCTATCCAAAAGCCGGGATTAAGATAACCCTGTTCTCGCAACCACCGGAAAAAGTCAGGAACACTAATTATACCGTCGCTGGCTAATTTAACTGCGGCTTCGGCGTTGAGTTGTCCAGCCCCATAATAGTTCAAACCGTCGTCTTGAATGACTCTGGCTGACTGTTGGAGAACTTGCAAAATTTCATCCGGTTCTTTGATTCCCAAAGCTTTGATTAATGCCGCTACACCCGCAACGTGGGGAGAAGCCATACTTGTGCCTTGAAGTCCGAGAAATACGCCTTCACCTTGTTCATTAATAGTTTCTTGGAGAATTGTCCCAGTTTCACTCCCTCCAGGGGCAGAAATATCCACACCCGCACCATAGTTAGAATAGGATGCTCTTTCACCGTCAGGTCCAAAAGCGGAAACGCCAATAACATGATCATAACGGGCGGGATAGCTTACGCCGTTGGTGTTTTCATTACCTGCGGCAGCAATGATAGTTACACCTTTGTTATGGGCGTATTTAACCGCATCTTCCATGAGTTGGCTTTCTCCACCACCACCTAAGCTCATGTTAATGATGTCTGCGCCGTTATCAGCCGCAAATTTGATGGCTTCGGCAATGTCGGCTACTGTTCCTGCACCGTCAGCATTTAATACCTTTAAGGGCATGAGGCTGGCTTCATAGGCAACTCCAGCGACACCATAGGCGTTATTGGTAGCTTGGGCAACTGTACCGGCGACATGAGTACCATGGCCGTTGTCGTCTTTGGCTGCGTCTGTGTCGTTGACGAAATCATAGCCTTTGACAAATTTGGTTTCATATAAATCGCGGACTTTGGTAATGCCAGTATCAATTACGGCAACAGTGATACCACTACCTTTGCTCCGAGTCCATGCCGCTTCTACGCCGATTTTGTGTAAGTTCCACTGTTTGCTATAATACTGGTCATTTGGACCAATTAAAGACGAACTTGGTTCTTCATTTTGCTGCGGTGCTAACAGTTCTCCTAACCAAGTGGCTTGTCCTTGGGGGACGATTTTGTAAATGTAATTTGGCTCGATAAATTCTGTAACTTTGGCAAAGGAAGATTTTCTTAAATCGTTGAGTCTTTGGCGATCGCCTTTGATAACATATACATGATCCACCGCTGAATATTTATTATCCAGTTGCGGGGTAACATGATATTGTTGAGCGATCGCTTGTAGATCCTTCTCAATCACATTTTCTGCCACATCTTCCCGAAAATCCAGCAAAATTGTCTCAAACTCACCTTTAGCTGCCAGTCCCTGAAAATTCAAAAACCCAAACACAGCAGCAGTTAGTCCAATGACAAACAAGCACAATAATAGCAGTTTTTTCATTTTTTTCTCTTATATCCCCGTCCTCAAAGAAAGACAGCACGGAGAGGGAATTTTCTTACTACCATAACTCATATAGTAGGCAAAAGAGAATAAGAAATCATGATCAAAATGATGCGGCTTTGTCCTAGAATATAGCGATCGCCTTCATGAAGTTAAGACATTGCTCTCAAATCATGTTCTCTGGTCGCAAAGTAGTGGATAAGGAATATTATGGAACGTGGTCTTTTATGGTTGCCTCTGTTAGTAGCATTTTTCTGGTTAGCGTGGCAAGGTTCACAGGAATTTAAGAAACTTCAAGCTTATCAAATTTGGGCAGAACAATTTGAACGGGCTAAATATGATATTTATGCAGTGTTAGCTCAAAAAGGTAATGATATCACTTGGGGAAAACCCACAACTAAAGGACCAATTGAATTAGAAACTTTTTCTTTGTTGGATGTTCAAGAAATTCGTTTTTTAGTAAATGGTAATGCCGTAGATATAGAAAATCCCCCCCCCAAAGGTCGAAAAATTGAATTAGAGTTTTTATTAACTACTCCTAAATCAATTTGTGTTCCATTTACAGAAGTTCCCCTCGCAGCAGAATGGGGTAAGTTTTTACAGAGGACATTAAAGAATTTGCAGATGCCAACACCGTAAAAAATCATGAGGGTATATAGCCCCTTTCAGTTATTAGCATATAAATATGAGATCCAGAATTGAAAATAACATTTTATTTATTCACCATGAAGACGTACCAGAATTTAAAAAAGGCGGTTCTGTAGTTAGAAATTCCTACTTTTGGGCTTTACGTTCCATTGCTGGACGTGCTAGACGTTATCATGATTGGGAATACGAATCAGAAGTTTGGTTAGCACTAGAACGAATGCTTTTGTCATTTACTGAATCTGGGTATTTAGGTTATAAAGAAACAATGTTAGAGTTTCCCTTATCACAAGGTGAAATTCCTACTGTGTTACGGAATGCAGCTACTTGGGAATAAATTACCATTTCCTCTTATTTGCTACACTTACTTGTTCAGAGAAGTAAATTACAAGTAAATTAGGATATACTATTCCCAGATTTCTCACCAAAATCCTCAAACCCTTATAAAATCTGGATTATGAGTTTTCACACTGCATCAAAAATCAACCTCGTGAAAAATGCCCGAAACCGTTTCTCTATAAGTGGCAAGAACTGAAATGGCAGGGATTTGATTTAATTTTTAAACCATTTTTGTTTATAGCCCCGATATCTTATGTAATTTACATAAGTCATTCTCTGATATATAAAATTCTCAATACTACGTATTTTAAATTTATTGAAAATTCATTCTTAAAATATATTTTATATTTAGGGTGTTTATGGATTTTTTCTTATGTTTTAGAAATAAAACTGTATGCCTATATACGACAAAAAATCAGAAATATCACAATGCGCTCAAAACTAAATTCTTAAACTTGACTGTATTCCATACCTAACCGGAGAACAAAAACAGTTAAGATACTGATAGAATAAGCCTCATAGCTGTCTCACCCTGGAGATGATACTTGCTATTGCAGGGTGATATGGCTGGTAACGAGGTGTAATATAACGCAATTATTTTCCATGTCAACACAAAAACCATCTGTTAGTCTCATTCGGGCTAAATCCTACGAACAGGAAGCTTTAAAAGAATCCTTAGAAACACTGCTAGAACCTTTAGGGGGCATGGCTGCTTTTGTAAAACCAGGAAACCGCGTTTTACTCAAACCCAACCTGCTCACAGGTTCTCGTCCTACTAAAGAATGTACCACCAGACCAGAATTAGTGCGTGCTGTTGCCGAAATGGTAATTGCAGTGGGTGGAAATCCCTTTTTAGGAGATAGTCCCGCTTTTGGTAGTGCTAAAGGTGTGGCCATAGCGAATGGTTTATTACCAATTTTAGAAGAACTAAAATTACCACTTGTGGAATTTCATGGGAAACGTTATCAAACCGTCAACGACAATTTTAATCACTTACTTTTATCGAAAGAAGCAATGGAAGCAGACGTGATTATTAATCTTCCTAAAGTTAAATCTCATATGCAATTAACCCTAACTTTAGGGGTTAAAAATCTTTTTGGTTGTGTTCCTGGGAAAATGAAAGCTTGGTGGCACATGGAAGCTGGCAAAGATGCTAACAAATTCGGAGAAATGTTAGTAGAAACTGCCAGAGCAATTAATCCAACTTTAACAATTTTAGATGGAATTATTGGTCATGAAGGTAATGGACCAAGTGGGGGAGAACCTCGGAAATTAGAAATTCTAGCAGCTGCGAGTAATGTATTTGCTTTAGATAGAGCAATGTTAGAAATTCTCCAAGTTGCACCCGCACAAGTTCCCACAGTTGCAGCTTCCCAAAGATTGGGAATATGTCCAGAATTAAGTGATATTCACTTTCCGAATTTATCACCCGATTTATTACAAATTACAGATTGGCAATTACCGGAAAAGTTAATGCCGATAGATTTTGCCATGCCGCGTGTGATTAAGTCTACTTTTAGGCATCTTTACATCAGGTTTATCAAAGAACCTATGAGCGCTTATAGAGTCACTCGGTAACGAAAATCAAGGGGATCAACCCCTTGTTATACTGGACGTGATCATCAATTTAATAACTTATAAAAGGCAACAGGCAGATAATTTTTGCACAAATTATTGGGGATTGCTATAATTTCCTCACTATAATGAGATTTAATTTTAGCTGCTTAATCAATGATCCCCGTATCGCTTTAGTATAGGTTGGTGTTAGCCATATTTCTCGCTACCCTATTAAATGAAATAACAACACAAAACTCTAAAACTCAGAACCGCTGTTGACTGCAACGCATGATGAATCAACTGAATAATGGTTTTACAATATTTCTCAGTCTGTTAGTGGAGGCGATGCCTTTTTTACTACTGGGTGTATTTTTCTCCAGTGTGCTACTATCCTTTGTCAATGAAAGTAAGTTAGTTGAGAAAATGCCCAAAAATCCCCTGTTGGGGGCTTTATTTGGCAGCATGATGGGTCTTTTTTTCCCAGTCTGTGAGTGCGGTAATGTGCCAGTAGCACGACGGTTATTGATGCAGGGAGTACCCACACCAGTAGCAATTGGCTTTTTATTAGCAGCCCCGACAATTAACCCAATTGTCATTTGGTCAACTTGGACTGCATTCCGGGATCAACCAGAAATAGTAGTGTTAAGAGTGGTATTCTCCCTAGCCATTGCTACCATTATTGGTGTGATCTTCAGTTTCCAACCAGACTTAGTTCCTTTTCTCCAACCAGCGATCGCTCGTTATCTCAAATTTAACCCCCCCGCAGCCCTGAAAACAACCCCCAAAGGCAGACAATCTCAACTACAACCCCAAACCAATCAGCCCAGTTTATTGCAATCAGGAACCTATATTCTGGGGGGAACTACGGGAGCATCAAAACGCATAGATAATAATTACGGTGAAGCTGCTGCAATTCCTAACTTCAGTAAACCCTTATCAGAAAAACTCCGTTCCTTATTAGATAATATTGTCCAAGAACTGCGGGAATTAGGCGGAGTAATGGTACTAGGAAGCGCAATTGCCGCCGCTATCCAAGTTTTAGCCCCTCGTGAATTGATTCTTGGTCTGGGGGCTGGGCCAGTTAGCTCAATTTTAGCCATGCTAGTATTAGCAGTAGTTGTATCAATATGCTCTACAGTTGATTCCTTTTTTGCCCTATCCTTTGCTTCTACCTTTACCAGCGGTTCATTACTAGCATTTTTAGTATTTGGACCAATGATTGATATTAAAGGCATTGGCTTGATGTTATCAATTTTCAAACCCAAAGCCCTGATCTATCTCTTTCTCTTAGCTGGACAATTGACACTTTTATTTACCTTATTTCTGAATTTGCACGTGATCTAATTTTAATTAAGGTGAATTTTCTACTTTTCTCGTCAAATGTGGGGTGTGAGGTATGGGGTTTAAATCTGGGAAAGGTGAAAATATAGTAATTGGAGATTAGCAAAAAAGTATCGGCTATTGGTAATTTCTCCTGATCTGCCCCCAGCCCTCAGTCACCTATCACTTATAAACTGTGATACCTAAATAACCTTAATGCTGAATTCCCAAACTAAAGCCCCAAATAAACTCATACCTTGGCTAGATGCGGTAGCTATTACAGCCTGGGGTATTTTAATGTTGAAATACTGGCTGACGGGCAAACTGTCTTTATTAATTCATCCTGATTACTTTTGGTTAGCCATTTCCGGTGGCACAGGTTTGTTGATAGTGGGTGTTTTTAAAGGGTTACAACTATGGAAACACCGCCGGCTTCCTGAAATATCTAATGTTCCACATATTAGTTTATTTCCCCCGGGCTGGGGTAGCTTCTTACTATTAACAGCCGCAATTTTAGGATTAATAATTACACCCCGCGCCTTTGCCAGTCAAACAGCACTAGATCGGGGTGTGACTGAATTAATCGGTGCAACTCGCGCCCAACCTCAAGCGTTTCGGGCTACAGTTCGTCCAGAAGAGCGATCGCTTGTAGACTGGGTAAGAACCCTCAATGTCTATCCCGAACCCGACGCATACACAGGACAAAAAGTAAAAGTGCAGGGGTTTGTGATTCATCAACCTAACGTCAGTGAAGAATACATATTTTTAGCCCGCTTTATTCTTACTTGCTGTGCCGCAGATGCCTATCCAGTAGGATTACCAGTGCAACTATCAGCTTCCTCCCGGCAACAGTACCCACCGGATACCTGGTTAGAAATAGAAGGACAAATGACAACACAAACTGTCGGAGAGAAACGCCAACTCACTATCAAAGCTAACTCCCTGAAAAAAATTCCCCAACCTCAAAATCCTTACAGTTATTAAGTAGGTTGGCGTTGAAAATTGTCGTTATGGCAAGAGGCAAGAGGCAAAAGGCAAGAGGCAAGAGTGAAGAAGTTTTGGGCAATTTTACTTTTCTTTACACAGATTGGTTTTATTGTGTTCACCTACTTAGTCAGGAGTAGATGATAAGTGTAACTTTTGCTGATTGCCCTTAAATACACAAAAGATGATCAATCTAAAATATAAAATCCAAAATTATGAACAAATCCTATAAACTTATTCAACCCTTAGACGGAATTGCGATCGCTGTCATGCTCCTACTGAGTGTGTTGATTGGGTTAATCATCTGGAAAGGTGATGTAGTCAAACCTATGGTTCGCACCTTTACCTGGGAAAATCAACAAATTGGCGCAGAGGATCTCTCCTTCTCCCTCACCTTTAGTCGGCCAATGGACTCCAAAAGCATCGAGGAGAATTTAAAAATAGATCCACCTCTAGCCGGTAAAACCAGTTGGGCTGGCAGAAGAATGGTGTACACACTCCTTACCCCAGCCCCCTACGGCACAAACTACCAAGTCAAACTAGAAAAAGGTCAAGATAAATATTCCCAAGCGGAAGGAAAAAACCGCGTCATGCAGCCTTTTACAGGTAACTTTTCTACCCGCAATCGCGTCATCCTTTATATTGGCTCGGCAGCAGAAATCCAAGGGCAGTTGGTACTTTATAACTTAACCCAAGAACACAAAAAAGTCCTTACCCCCAAAGACTTAATTGTGATGGATTTTGAACCATTCCCCAATGGTGAAAAAATCCTCTTCTCGGCTCGTTCTGCTAAAAATCCTGATTTACTTTCCGCCCAACTTTATACAGTCACCACAGGTATTTCTAGTCAAATTGGTACAGAAATAGCAGCCGCAGGGAAAGTTGACCTAATTTTAGATAACAAAGAATATCAAAATCTCAAATTTGACCTTTCAGCCGATGGCAAAATTATTGTTATTCAAAGAGGTAAACGAGATAATCCCGGTGATTTTGCTCTCTGGTACTTATCAACCAGCAATGATAATTCCGCCGAAAAACCCACGCCAAAACGGTTACAAGGGCAGCCTGGTGGAGATTTTCTGATTACACCCGATAGCAAAGCCGTAGCAGTTTCCCAAGGTGAGGGAACAGCAATTGTATCTTTAGAAGGGAACAGCAGTAAACCCCTGGATTTTCTGCCTCAATTTGGCTTAGTCCAAGCTTTCTCTAAGGACGGTTCCCAGGCAGCGATGGTCAAATTTAATACTGATTATACGCGAGATTTGTTTTTAGTCACCAACCAAGGTGTACAAAAACAATTATTAAAAACTACAGGCTCAATTCTTAGCTGTCAGTTTGACTCTGCTTCCCCTAGCCTTTACTGCTTAGTTACCCAACTTATTTCTAAAGAACAATACTTAGAACAGCCCTATTTAGTATCTATTGACTTGAAAACAGGCAAGCAAAAACCACTGCTGCTCTTACCCCCGGCTCAACGCAATGTCCAAACCAGTTTAGCACCTGACGGTTTAGGCTTCTTATTTGACCAAGTAGTTCCCATTGCCAATAACACCACACCATTACCCGCAAACACCTTAAAAACTGATGATGGTGAACCCATTGCTAGTAGTAGTCTCTGGTTAATGCCCATGCTACCTATAGCTGATAATACCAATATTGACATTAAACCAGAACAACTACCTCTCATGGGCTTTCATCCCCATTGGCTACCCTAATTAATTGACAATTGACAATTGACAATTATAAGGAGAATGCCGAAAACCCTTGAAGGCGTGTCCGACTCAGGAGGACACACCTGTGCAACAGCTGCGGGATGAAGGCTAGTTGCA
>NZ_LJOQ01000059.1:0-49270 GCF_001672255.1 Anabaena sp. AL09 | reverse complement strand
AAGGTGTTATGACCTAGATAACGTTTACTCATGTTTTGAGTGGTTTGGTTCACATAAACTACAGATTACTCCGTTTATTTATGCTCTCATTTTCTGACGGTCAGGGGAGAGAATTTAGAAGTTTTTTTTAATTTTTAATTGTTAATTTTTAATTGTCTAAAACCATCCTTCTTGTTCGAGGGTTTCGATTAATTGTAAACCGCGAGGATCTCCTACGCCTAGAAGTGAGGCTTTGGTATCTGCTCTCACTCCTAAGTCTTTATCTTCGGCAAAAGCTTGGATTAATGCGTCTATAGCTGTGGCATAGACGACGTTAGATGGTAGTTCTTTACAAAGCTGGCCAATTGTCCAAGCGGAGTTACTTCGCACAGCGGCGATGGGGTCTGTAACTAAGGCTTCAATTAGGGCGGGAATTGCGCCGACGATGGCTTCATAACCTACTTCTGTCATCTGTGCTAGGGCGCTGGCTGCCCAGAGACGGACGGCGGGAATATCGGTTCTCAGGGCATTAGTGAGGGGTGCTAAGGAACGGCGATCGCGGCAATTACCCAAAGCCCAAACTACACCTTTACGAACATAACCATTAAAATCGCGGTTAAGTTGCATAATCAACGGTTCTACGGCTTCCTTGGCGGGGTTGCGACCAATACCGTAAGCTGCACTGACTCGCACTAGGGGACAATTATCTGTTAAAAGATGGATGAGATAAGGTGTTGCCCGTTCATCTTGAATATCACAAAAAGCACGCGCTGCTAACATCCGTTGTTGAGGCTGGGGATTTTCTAAAAGTACCAGCATTAATTCGGGATCAGGTTTTTCCACTTCTGATTCATCAGCAAGTGGTTCTATTTTATCTAACGGGCTTCCTAGCTCCGCTTCGGTATCGAGTAGGCTGAGTTCGTATTCGTCGTACATAATTATTTCACTGTAACCCTATTCCCCGTTCCCTGTTCCCTGTTAAGAGTTCCCTAACTCAAGTGATTTTACCATCCAGAGGGATTGTTCTTGATAACCAAGTTGATGATAAAGATTTAATGCGGGTGTATTTGATTGAAATACTTGTAGTCCGATTTGGCGATCACCTTTTTGTGTAGCCCAATCTTCTATATAAGCCATCAATCCTTTACCAATGCCTCTGTGTCTATATTCTGGGATGACGTAGAGAAGAAAGATATGCGGATGGCGATCGCCACTAACCTGATCTATCGCATTCCCCACCCATAAACAAGCTACGGGTGATTGGTAATTGGTAATTGGTAATTGGTGAAGAATTTCCTCCCCTACCTCTCCTACCTCCCCTACCGCCCCCACCTCCCCTACCTCCCCTACCTCCCCCACCTCTTCATAAACCCACCATACAGGGGTATCACGACAGAAGTATTGCTCAACTGTATGTGCCAAGTGGGAAAAATCTTGATCAGGGAATTGTTCTTGGTAACTCCTTTGCATAAACTTAACCAAGAGGGCTTTATCGAGAGTAGAACCTTGGCGAAAAGAATAGCCTGGAAGTAAATTCACAATAGACCTATTCCCCAATTACTTAATTATCATCCCAATGGGGGCAGGGGCTGCCATATCGGAGGGTAAAAAGATGCGGGCGCTGACTGCTACTAAGGCAAAGGTAAATATCAAGATTGCCAGGATTGGGGCGATGTATTGACGAAGAATAGCCATGTTGTTGATTGTAAATAAATAAATAGCAGAAGTTATTGAATTGATTCTAGCAATTATTTGGGTTTAGCAAAGCATGGCTATGATTGCTGATCCTGGTCTAATTCATTTAAGACTTTTTCACAGTACCAATTTTCGGGCATTCCCGGAACGTTTTGTTTGGCTTGTTCAATTAGTCTTTCGGCCGCCGCTACGTCCCCAGATAATCTAGCGATCAGGCGATTTTTGAGGTAGTTACCAGTAACTTCTTCATCTGGTTGGTTGGGGATGGTGGGACTGATGACTTGCAGCGGTTCACGGCGCAGTTGCCAAAATAATACGTAATAAAGTGTCCCAAAAATTAGAATCAAGCTAATAGTTCCCAAGAGTGTGAGGAAATTAAAAGCCAGATTTTGTAAAACTAATTGTGAGAGGACATAGCCCAGTAATAGACCTGTGACTATCAGAACGAATGTACCGACCAGAATAACTACTTGTGTTCCCATATATCTTCTTCTTCTAGTCCTGGTCTAGTTGCTGCCAATACTTTGGGATTCCAAGGGGCAACAATAGGTAATAGTAGCAAACCAGGTAGCGCCGCCACAAGAGAAAGTAAGAAAAATGTCGGCCAACCTGTGGCTTTTGCCCAACTTCCTGCGGGTGCGGAAAGTACGTCTCGACTAATGGCCATGAGGCTGGAGAATAACGCAAACTGGGTGGTTGTGAATCGGTGGTTACAGAGACGCATTAAAAAGGCGACTGTAGCGACTGTGACTAATCCAGCCGAGAAGTTTTCGATGTTTACGGCTATGACTAATAGAGAATAATCTTTTTTATCAGCGATCGCTAGGGCATAATAACCTAAGTTACTCAATAATTGCAGCCCCCCAAATACCCACAAACTGCGATTTAAGTTAATTTTGGTCATAATCACACCCCCAGCTAATACGCCGACGGTGGTGGCAAGAAATCCCATCCCAGCTTGAATTGCGCCGATTTCGGTTTTGGTAAAGTCTATTTCTCGTAAAAATAAGTTGGCTGTGATGCCGACGAGGGAATCACCTAGTTTATAAAGTAATATAAAACCTAGTGTTAAACTCGCTTGTTTGATACCAAAGCGGTGAAAAAATTCTTTGAAAGGTAGGAAAATAGCTGTTTGTAAGTTTTCAGGTGGACTATCTTCGCTAACTTCATTTAGGAGGGAGTTTGGTAATAATACGGATGTCGTTATCCAAGCCACTAATAATCCTGCTAATAACCAATAAAATACAGGTTGGGGAATGAAGCCGACAAAAACGCCAGCTATTAACCCTGCTACTAGTAACGTGATCATGACTATAAAAATCACGTCTTTGCCAGAAATGGGGGCTAGTTGTGTTTTATTTTGTAGTTTGTGTTCTGCGGGCGACCACAAAGTAGTAAATATACTTCCCGCCATAATTACTGCCATAAGCAAATATACTACATTCCAAGGTAGATAATCTGCTAACACTAAGGCGAGGGAACTGGTAATAAATAGGGCGATCCGGTAGCCTAATACCCACACAGATGCCCCTGGTTGCGCCTCTAGGGGGTTTAAAATGTCGGTACGGTAGGCATCACCAGCGATATCCTGGGTGGCGCTGAGGAAGGTAATAATCAGGCAGTTGATGGCGAGGATTTGTAATACTTGTTCGCTTTGGGCTGGTTGTTGAAGGGCAAGGGCAGCGATCGCTAATACTAACCCAATTTGGGTCATAATTAACCAACCTCTTCTGCCACCTAATAATGGTGGTGTAAATCTATCTAATAGCGGCGACCAGAGAAATTTTAAGGAATAAGGTAAACTTAATAAACCAAATAAGGTGATTTTGGCAATATCAACTTTGGCATCTTGCATCCATAGTTGTAGGGTTCTACTGGTCAGGAATAGTGGTAAACCTGATGCAAAACCTAGTAATAATAAAGCACCCATTTTCTGGCTTTGGAAGGCCTGTCTGAGTGCTTGAATTTCTTTCATAAGATTATCTTGCCATGCTGGCACAAGAAGTGCGAAATCAGGATTTTACTTTGTTTGTGGCCTGTTCAATTAAATCTTCAATTTTCTTAATATTCTGATCTCCGGCTAAGTAACCAATACCTCGATGTAAATGTAAGCGAAATTGCGTAATCAGGGTTTCTCTATCTGTATCTAAGCCGTCGTTGTAGCATCTTTGTTTTAGTGCTAAAAGTAAAATATCGGACATTTCTCCCCCAAAAACCCGCCATGTCATTTCGACGTTGCTATCTTGGGGGATAGGTACGGGGGAAGGTGCAGCGGTTTCTGCTAGGGAACGACAAAACGCCCACCGACATAATATGTTCCATTGTTCTATTTTGGTGCTGCGTTTGAGTTTGAGGAGTTGTTCTTTGGCTGTTTGGGAGAGTTTGATTCTTTCTATTGGTGATTCCATTTTGGTAAAAAATATGAATTGAGTTTCGCGCAAAGGCGCTAAGGAGCAAAGACGCAAAGGAAGAAATTAAGAGGAGTTGGAGTTTACCAAAAATAACCGGCTTTGATTGTGGTTTCTCTTTTGTTGGAGTTATATTGGAGTAGGTATTCGCGGGCTATGGCTTCGGTTTCTTGCAGGTTTTGATATTCTTTTTTGCCGATTTCGGTGTCGGTGGAAAGGAGGATTACTTGATGGCTGGCTGAGGGAAAGTATCTTTCTACTAGGTTGTTGCGGTGGGAGGAGTCTAGTCTTCCTAATGGGGTGTCTATGGCGATAGGTAAGCGTCTTCCTGATACTTTGGCTAATCCCCACAAAAATGCGATCGCTAATAGTTGTTTTTCACCGGCGGAAAGCCGATGTTTGGGGACTTGTTTTCCGTTTAAATCATATAATGATAAGCCGAAGGTTTTGCTGTCTATAGCTATGCGATGTACTAGGTCTGATTTATGTAATAAATATAGAAAACAGTTTTTTACTTCTTCTTCTAATTTATTCAATTTTCTCAAAGTCAATCTTTCTCGAAATACTTTTAATGTTTGTTGAACTTTTAATGCAGAATCAATAATATGTTCACTATTTTGATATTTGATATTTTGTACAGTATATTCATTTAGTTCTTGTCTCAATTTTTTGGTTTCTGTATCTAATTCTATCAGGTTTTGAGTCATTATGTCTGACTGAGATTTAATTTTATTAAATTCAGTTTGTGCTGCTTTTACTGCTTTTTGTAGTTTTGTATATTCTTCGGGTGCAGCCGCAGTTTGTACTTGTCTTTCTAAGGTGAGGATTTCTTCTTCATAATTAGTTAATTCATCTAATTGCCTTTGGGCTATATTTTGGGAAATTTGTAACCGATAAGTTATATTGTCAAGTAAACTTAAACTTTCTTCATCTCCATTTAACCAATTATTTTCTGTGGATAAGTTATTTGTATATAAGTTATTGATATCTTTAGCTAAAAAAGATTGAATATTAGTAACTTTATTAGTTTCTAAATTTAATTGTTGTAGCCAATTCAATAATCTTTCATCTCTAGCAATTAAGACATCTTTCGCTAATTGAATTTGTTGAGTTTTCAGTTCTTTTTCTCCCTGTCTTTGCACTTGAGATAATAAAGGACTAATTAAGGCTAAAGGTAAAACATCAGCAGCTAGTTCACGCAAAGATTCACGGACATTATTCGCAACTTTAATTTTCTCTTCCTTTTGTTGTTCCAACTGACTACGTTCAGCAGCAATTTTACCACCTTCATTCACAAATCTATCTAAAGCCTCTTCATGAACTTTTTCTAATTCTGTAACTTCAATATTTAGATTTGCGAGTTTTATCTGATTGTTTTCGTATTCTTGTTGTTTTTCCTGAAGTCGGGTTTCTATTTCTGCTAATTTTTCTAAATCTTTTGTATCTGCAAATTCTCGTTTTTTGCGGTTTACTAATATTTCTAAATCAATTGCTAATTTATCGGCTAATTCTAACCCTAAAAGTCCGTTAATAGCATCTACAACTATCGGAGGTGGGATTTCCTGTTCTGCAAGTTCTTTAACTTGTTCACCGTCAAACAGAAATAAATTAGAAATCCCTATAGGTAAAATATTTTCTATATATTCATCCCAAATATTTACTAATGAATCAATTGGCCATGTTTCATCATCTCCTAATATTCCTAAATGGTCTTTTCCGTCTTTAGGATTTTTTTCCCAAGTCCGCACAACGCGATATTTTATTGGTCTATCTTCTTCAATATGTTCAAAAACTAATTCAATTCTGGTTTTTTCTGTGGGGGTACTTTTACTATTCACGCATTGGGTTAAAAAATCACTATAACTCAGATTTCCTCTTGTTGAACATTGGGCGCGTTGTCCATATAATGCGAGGCGAATGGCATCCATTAGGGTGGTTTTTCCGCCGCCGTTCATTCCTCCTAACAGGATAATTGGACGGGTGTTGTCTTCGTCAATTTGGGGGTTGAGGTTGATGATTTGTTTTCCAGCATAAGGACCGAAGTTTTGCAGGACTAATTCGAGGAAGATCATGATACAATTTTGGATTTTAGATTGATGTTGTTTTCTATCAGATGATTAGAAGGAGGTCAAAAATTTACTTTCTTCCCAGCATAAGAATATGGATTAAATGAACCACGAAGGCGCGAAGAACACGAAGGAAGAAGGAAGAAGGAAGAAGATAATTAATCTTTTACTGGGAAGGGAGTATTCTATTCATCTGGGTTCTTTTGTGCATATTTGAAGTTAGCCCAAGTTTGTGGTTTACTCTCTTGTTTTTCGGCGGTATCTCCTAAACTCAATTGTTTGAATTTTTCCCGAATTGTCGCAACATCACCTTCTAATGCTGCTTGTCGTAAATCCCGTTTTAAATGGGCATTTGCGATCGCTTTTTCTGGTGAACGGGAACTTGTATCAAAGCATTTTTCTAGGCTTTCGTAGATACCCACACGGCGAGTTTTTTTCTTAAATTGTCTTTCTGTATCTAATAGTCTAGCCATTAATTCTAGGTGCATTCCGTCACCTTCACAAATTTCTTCTAATACTCCCCATTCATCACTACCAAGTATGCTTTGATCTGCACCAGGACGAGGATCTTTAAATACTTCTCCTGTGACTTCTTCGTATATGCGGGGGACACTATCATCAAATTCGTGTTTTTCTTCTAACCATATTCGGCGAATCTCACTCAATTCTGCTTGAGAAATAAGGGTAATATCGCGCATATTTTCGGGCGCATTTTCACGCATTTCTTTTTGCGCTGTTAAGAGTTTTCTTAACCAATATTCTCGCCAATATTTTGTATATGGACCGGGTATAGGTTCAACAGATGTTTCACCTTCTATATTACGTTCAAATAATTGAACTTCTCCCCGTAACCGACGAAAATCTCTTTTTTCTCGGTCATTGACAATATCTAATTCTCGACGAAAATCAACTATGGGTTGTAACCATTCTTTTTCGTCATTATTTTGAATCATTGCATTCAAAGATTTATCACGTTCAACAAGCGTGCAAACCCAGCAACCAAAACGAGAACTACCACAGCTAGGAGTAGAAGTATCAACAACCAAAGGACATTCATTATCTGCTGTTGATTCTCTATACATAGTAAATAAATCTTTATTGCTATGTCCCCAAGGGTTTTCCCATTGCATTAAATATACCCAAACTTCATCAGTTCGCCAATCTTCAATAGGACTATAAACAAGTGAATTAGGTAAACTTGCATTAGGACTAAGACGTTCGCGCACTCGTCTTTCTTCATATTTTTTCATTGTAGCAGCGCGACGAGGACTTTCTGCTTTGCGAATACCTAAGATTACAATAGCTTCACCGCTACTTCTAACAACATCACGAATGAAGCGATTAGATGGATTGATTTTCAACCGTCCAGTACACCAACGAAACTTTTGACGGGGTGCAGGATACCCTTTACCAATTAAACCTACCCAGTATGTATCCGCAATCTCTGGTTCTAATACATGGGGTTGCATTGGCATTTGCTGCTGTTTAGCCGCTAATTCTATATGCTTATGAGAACTACGTACCCAAGCAGAGACATAGGGATTTTCTACCCCTGTATCTGTTGTAATTACATGAATTGGCTTAGTTCTTTTTTCCGCTGGAAGTCCAGAAATTGCGCTCCAAATAAGCTGTAAAGTAGCAGTGCTGTCTTTTCCACCTGAATAGCCTACTACCCAAGGTATCTCATCTAAACAATACAATTCTTGAATTTCTGTCGTCAAAGCTTGGATATACTCCACTAACTCTGGTACAGTACGATTCGGCTGATTTTTATTTTCTGGCTGTTGTGTTGTAGTCATTTTCCCTTACCTGTGGATACATGAACATAGAATCAATACTTCCCTTTGGGGGAATGGAATCATCTAGTATATAAATAAATCTAAGCTATGCGTGCAGCATATTTTTAAAAATCTCATCCCTAGTATCCATTTTTTCGGACAATAAAGCAAGATTTAGTCACCAAGTTTTCAAAAATTAACATGAATGATAATACAGATACACTAAATAATCAACTCGCTAACGAGTATTTAGAACGGGAAAATCAGGATAAACAGGTATTAGCTTTACTGCTAGATAGGTTTTTAGAGAAGAAAGACCAAATTCTTGTCCAAAAGACAGAAATGGGTGGTACTGAGGCTTATGTAGGTTCTGTGACATTGGAATGGTTCGCGGGACGGGTACATTTTGCGTCTGGTTTACCCCTGCTGCAAAAAAAGTACAACCCAGAGACAGAGAATATTGAAATTGATGCTGATAGTATTGATGACATTCAACAACGTCCTGTTGACTGGTCGCGTCAAGCACCGTTAGTACAGTATTTAGCTGCGCGAAAAAACCATAAATTTCCGGCTGTGTTGGTAGTAATTAATCAACCTTGGGTAGATAACCCCAAAGCAGCGGAGTGGGATAGTCAAGGACGGGCTAAAAAAGCGACTACTGATTTTATACCTTTAGATAAAGATAGTAAAGTCGGTTTACTGAATATTTCTGAAGAGAATGTGACAATTTATGCTTTAGATGGTCAACATAGATTAATGGGTGTACAGGGTTTAATGGAATTAATTAAATCTGGTAAACTCCAACGTTATAAAAAGGATAAAACTGCTGATGAAAGTTTTATTACTTTATCTGATTTGATTGAGAAATATCAAGTAGAACCTGCTTATTTACAAAATTTATCTAAAGAAAAAATTGGCATTGAATTTATTTGTGCGGTGAATACTGGGGAAACTCATACAGAAGCAAAACGACGGGTAAGATCAATTTTTGTTCATGTAAATTTGATGGCTGCACCTTTAACTAAAGGTCAGTTAGCACAATTAAATGAAGATGATGGTTTTGCTATTGTAGCACGAAAAATTGCGGTTACACATCCACTTTTAGAACAAAAACCAAATCGCAATCCCCGTGTTAATTGGAATAGTGCCACAGTAGCCGCTAATTCTACAGTTTTAACCACTTTGCAAGCCTTACAAGATATGTCTGAAAGATATTTGGGGCAAAAGTTCCCCCATTGGAAACCTTTGGAAAAAGGGTTAATTCCCATGCGTCCAGAAAATGAAGAAATTCAGGAAGGAATTGCAGATTTTAGACTACTTTTTGATCATTTAGCTAATCTTCCCAGTTATAAAATATTGGAACACGAAGATACAACTGTTTTGCGGCGCTTCCATTTTGAAAAAGACGGAGGTGAGGGAAATATGTTATTTCGTCCAGTTTCTCAAGTTGCTTTAGCGCAAGCTTTGGGAACTTTGGTGTTTAAAAAAGATTTTGCTTTGACGGATATTTTTAAGAAGTTGGAGAAATTTGACCGTCAAGGGGGTTTTAGTAGTATGGAATATCCTCACTCTTTATGGTATGGGGTTTTATATGACCCCAATAAAAAGCGGGTACAGGTAGTAGGAAAAGATTTAGCTGTGAAGTTATTTATTTATATGTTGGGAGGAATGACTGAAAAAATGGAAGTTACTGCTTTACGTAAAGCTTTAGCTAATGCTAGGACAATGGAAGACCAAACTATAGGTTTTGATGGAAAGTTGGTAAAACCCCAGGATGTAGGACTTCCAGTTATACTGAGTTAGACAAGTTAGCGAGTAATATCACTCTGTGGTTTTTACGGATGTTCAAATATAGCTGTGTTGTTTATTATGTTCATTAACACAGCTAATTATACAGGGTTTATATGTCTCAAATAAATGAAGCTAACACAAATAGCAATCTATCTGATATCAGAGCTAATTTTATTACTGTGATTGCACCGCTTCTTTCGGAACATTATCTAGAGTCATGCTATCCAGGATTAATTTTCTATCAGGGAAAGCGGAAAATGTTACAAATAAATGTACGCGCTAAAGATTTGCCGACTCTTCTCCAAGCTAAACCTTCTACTAAAAATGATCCTGATTCGGGTAAAAATCGTCCAGAGGTCAAGGGTCATGCTAAAGAAATAAAGGACTATGTTCTGGAACGCGCTCAAGTTAACAAACCCTGGGTTTTAGGGACAATTACAGCCAATGTTGATGAGAATGATATAAAAATACATGAACTAGGTAATGGGTTTTGTATAGTTGTGATTCCTAATGGAATTAAATTAGATATTACTGATGGACAACATCGTAAAACTGCAATTCATGAATTAATTTTTAGTAGTGAAAGTCACTTAATTGAGAATAATCAGTTTGCAATTACTCTAATTTTAGAGGGAGAACAACGTCAATGTCAAATTGACTTCAAAGATATGGCTAAAACCAAACAATTAGATAATTCATTATTGTTATCATTTGGTGAATTTGAAGGTAGAGTTGGTATTACTAAAAACCTAATACAACAAGTTAGAATGTTTGATGAAAAAACAAATAAAATCGGAAAAAATGCCCCTACTAAGCAAAAGTTGATTTACACAACTAATTTTTTAGCCCGGTTTGTAAGTTGTATTTTTGTGGATAATCCAAATGATGAGCTTAAAGGTTGTAATGCTGATACATTATCTGAACCTTTAATTGATTGCTTGAATAAATTTTTCGCAGAATGTAAAGATACAAGAGAAATTTCTGAAACGCACATTGATAAGCTTACAGTTCATCAAGTAGGTGCATTTAAGGAGTCTTGTTTATTAGGGTTAAGTGTTGGTATCGAAGTATTGGGAAGATTGCTATACACCACTTATGATAAGAAGAATAATTGTTTTGATGAACAGAAAGTTTCTGAATTAGCACAGATTGACTGGTCACGGAGAAATACTCTTTGGGAAAATAACATAATTAGAAAAACGGGTAATTCTGATTATGAAATTGTAAATAGAGTAAACCCTGTATTAGATGCTGTTAAGGCAGTAAAAATTTCTCTGGGATGGACATAAATCACTATTTTTAAACATAAATTGACAATCAAGACAGGAATTTAGTTAGATTAAATTCCTCGTCTTCTTGTCCATTATTTGTTTTTTCATACTTCAAATATATAGCAATTCTATCTGTATAGTCAATTGAACCTCTAAGTTCAGATACCAAAAGTTCTAGACCACCATTAGCGTATTCTTCAAAAATTTCATGACGCTGTTTTTGATATTCTTCCTCATTAGGAGATAAAATTCCAATATCTTGAGTTTCTGTAAATCCCAACAATTTAATTAAATTATCATATCCCATCGTAGCAAAAACTTCTAACCTTATCGGTGCTGGTTCACGTTTAGAAATTTCCCCCAAAGGAACACGCTTTTTATACTTTACACCCAAAGCAGCAGCAAAAACAATCACATCAGCGAAAGTCTGAAAAGGACCAGTTCCCCCATCAGCAGAAGTTAAACTTTTCACCAACTCAGCTTTATCCTTAGCAACCCTAATTCTACCAGTTTCCGCCATAATTATAAAATATACACCCTTAACATCATAAACCAAACCTAACTTACTAATACCATACTCTCACACTCCTCTTTGCGCCTCTGCGCCTCTGCGTGAGAAAAAAATCAAAAAACATCCTCATAAACCAGAGAAAGAGGAAAAGTAAAATCAACACTAACTAAATGTACATTATCACCCTCAACAAAAGGATGTAACTCCCATAAACCCCTATCATTCAACCGAAAACAATCCAAACCGATTTTATCAGCACTAATTAAAACATATTCTTGCAAAGATTCAATCCGTCTATACTGCTGAAACTTTCCCCCCCTATCATAAGCTTCCGTACTTGGAGAAAGCACCTCAACAATTAAGCAAGGAAATTGAATAAACTTAATAGCTTGTTTATCCCGTTCATCACAACTTACCATGACATCAGGATAATGAAACGGACCATTTTCCGATATACCTACTTTAGCATCTGCCATAAAAGGACGACAATTACCACCCCGCAAATGATTTTTTAACCCAGAAGCTAAATTTAAAGCAATAGTAGTATGGGGAATAGTTCCCCCAGTCATAGCAAAAACTTCACCATTGATATATTCATATTTAATATCTTGCTGTTCCTCCCACTCCAAATACTCCAGAGGACTCATATAACTTTTCTCAAAATTAACAACCATTTCTTTCTTCCTTTGCGCCTTTGCGCCTTTGCGTGAGATATATTAATTTCGTTCAACCTCAACAATTTCAGTATATTCAAAACCATTCAAACTCTGACGAACCAAAGCATATCGTTCCCTCCCCAACTCAATAAAATCCTGTTCACAATTAGGCTTAGAAGAATAATAAACCAAAACATATTCCTTCCCAATCTTATCAGCAATTTCCTCCTCAACCTCAACCCGCCATTGAGTCTTAGTCACCAACACAACCAACTGATTTGCTAACTTAGGAATAGTTCGCGCAATGTGACGACGAGAATTAGCATCTAAACTCCCAAAAGGAGAATCCATAACAATAGGAAAAGTGCTACTATCAGGAACCATCATCATTTTCCGCTTCTCACTCCAGTCACGCACCTTATCAATAATACTAGCGATAAAAGATAAACTGAGGATTTGATTTTCTCCCGTAGAAGCTGCGACTGGTGCTTCAAATCCCGTCGTATTTTCCACCAAACTCAACTCATACTTTTCGCTAATTTTGGGAACATAAGGAGTAAAAGAAATATCTGAGAAAATTTCCTGTACCCGCTGTTCCAATTGGAGACGAAATTGATTTTCTTGACGGTTTTTAACTTCCGATAATCTGTCAATTGCATCTTGAGTAGCATTAATGCGACGCTGTGCTAAAGATTGTTTTTCCTCATTTTGTTTTTGCTTAGATATTTGTTTTATCAAAGCATCAATAGCTGTTTTTAGATGAGAAACTTCCTGTTGATTTGCACCTTGTTCTCGATTTAAGTCATCAATTTTAGCTTCAATTTCATCAAGACGTTTTTGTAAACTACTAATTTCCTCATTGGGATCTTTTCGGAGTTGTTCTTGAATAGTCGCTAATTCCAATTCAACTTGATTAAGATTTTCCCGTAACTGTTGAATTCGTACTTGTTCCCTGTCCGCTTCTTCCCAAAAAGCAACTGCTTGTTTATCAATTTCATCAACTTGCGCGCTCATTCTGATTGCGGTTTCTTC
The DNA here is from genome assembly GCF_001672255.1 of Anabaena sp. AL09. Taxonomy (NCBI): domain Bacteria; kingdom Bacillati; phylum Cyanobacteriota; class Cyanophyceae; order Nostocales; family Nostocaceae; genus Anabaena; species Anabaena sp. AL09. The sequence continues at coordinate 36,083 of NZ_LJOQ01000059.1, read as the reverse complement.
TACAGTCGAAGAACCAGATTTTCTCATTAAATTTTTGACATGAAAATGGGTGTGAGTTCCTTCCCTTAAATCTGCACCACAAATACAACGTCCAGTATTGAGTAAATCATTGACAAATTCCCGGGAAATTCCCGCAGTTAATTCACCCTTTTGTTTTAAATCTGTAAATATTTCCCGAAACTTAGCGGTAGTTTCCGATAACAGAACAGTATAACCCCGTGCAGAAATAACCTTTTTCAAATTCTCCCGTGTTTTTTTCAACTCTTCCCGCAAACTATCTTTTTGAGATTCTAAACTTTGCTTTCTTTCCTGTAATTCCTTAACAGCACTCAATTCTCGTAACTTGTTACTAACTTCCTTTTTCAAAATTTGCTGACATTCCAACTCTTGATTTATTTCCGTTTGACGTTTATTAATATTGTCAATTTCCAGTTCTTGCTTTTCTTGCTGATTCAACAACTGTTTAGTTTCCGCGTCACCAATATGTTTTAACTCAGTTTCCAAACTCTTCTTAGCATCTTTCAAGTGTTTAATCGAAAGTTCAATAACTTCCACACCCAAAAAAGTTCTAATGGCTTCAGAAATTTCCGCTTTATTATCAGAACGGACAATTTCTTCAATGCGTTCACCGTCAAAGAAAAAATATTGATGTAAACTTGCTGGTAAAATCTGAGTAATAATTTCCTCAGCTTGTTGAAGAGGAAAATACCATTTTCCATCATCTCCAGCAACTTGAATTTTCAACTGAGTTTTCCCAGCTTCAATCACATCACTTTCATTTTTGTAAACCCGACAACCACGAGTAGCGCGATAACGATTACCTTCATGTTCCCAACCAACTTCCACCCAACATTCCACAGGTTGACTAGGTTGAGATTCTGAAATTGCGCGTTTATTTACTAACTGTTCCGTTGACGCAAAAGCCGCACTAAATTTTTCATATAAAACCCAAGTAAACGCATTCAAAATACTAGTTTTACCTGCACCATTACTACCATAAATCATCGTAGTGTTGCGAACATCTCCACCAGCCAAAGTTATCTCTGGAGTTTTCCCATAAAAAGAACGAAAATTACATAATTTAATCGAAGTTAGCTTCATTGCACCGCTTCCTTCACAATAGTGAGAATATCATCATTAATATGACCCTTACTCTTTCTATCTAATCGGCTTTTCTCCAACCTCCATACCTTCTCAATAATTTGCTTCACTTCCGGTGGTGCGCTGGTAATTGGTTCTTGAACATCTTCAATATTTGCTTCTGGTATCATTTCAAAACAGCAATAGATTTATTTTCTATTTTAACCAGTTCTGATACTATAGATATAACCCACGCAAAAATTCTCTAAAACCTTTATTCCTTAGGGACAGAATAACAATCATCCATATTTATCTGTGTTTATCTGCGTTTATCTGCGTTCAATTATTCCAAAAATCTTAATTTGCTATCATTTCTATGTAATTACAAGTATAAATTGATATTTAAGTAAGAAAATTTTCTTTTTTTAAAGTTTTGGGGGTTGACTTGCCGCGCTAGGGGTGATATTATGATAATGGAAATGCGTGCCTAAATAAAAATTTTATCACCACTCCATTATATTAATATAGCACATCGCGGGCGATGTTGCAAGCCAAACCCCGAAAAAAAAATTTCGCGCCAAACGTAAAACTGAGAAATTGTGTAGAATTGCTAGGTGTAACGTTCAAGCTAGATAATGGATTTTAATCTCCAAGCGCCTTTTGTCCCCACCGGTGATCAACCACAAGCGATCGCACAACTTTCTGCTAGTATTCAAACAGGAAATCATTATCAAACATTACTGGGTGCGACAGGAACCGGTAAAACATTTTCCATAGCCGCAGTCATTGAAAAAGTCGGTAGACCTACCCTAGTATTAGCCCATAATAAGACATTAGCCGCCCAGTTGTGTAACGAACTGCGGGAGTTTTTTCCTCATAATGCAGTTGAGTATTTTGTCAGTTATTACGATTACTATCAACCCGAAGCATATCTACCTGTTACTGATACTTATATAGAAAAAACATCAGCGATTAATGAAGAAATAGATATGTTACGACATTCCGCCACCCGTTCCTTATTTGAACGCAAAGATGTGATTGTTGTGGCTTCAATTAGTTGTATTTACGGTTTAGGAATGCCGGCGGAATACCTGAAAGCCGCAATTCGATTACAATTGGGAATGGAAATTGATCCCCGTCAAGTTTTACGGGATTTAACAGCAGTTCAATATACTCGCAATGACATAGAAATGGGGAGAGGAAAATTCCGAGTTCGGGGTGATGTTTTAGAAATTTCTCCTGCTTATGAAGATAGAATTATTAGAGTGGAATTCTTTGGGGATGAAATTGATGCAATTAGATATGTAGATCCTGTTAGTGGGGAAATTCTCCACAGTTTAGAAGCAGTAAATATCTACCCAGCGCGTCACTTTGTTACTCCTAAAGAAAGAGTAGAAATAGCTTGTGAAGATATAGCCACCGAATTAAAACAGCAACAATTAACATTAGAATCAATGGGTAAATTAGTTGAAGCCCAACGCATTGATCAACGCACCCGTTATGATTTGGAAATGTTAAGAGAAGTGGGATATTGTAACGGTGTAGAAAATTATTCTCGCCATTTAGCCGGAAGACAAGCGGGAGAACCACCAGAATGTTTAATTGATTATTTTCCCAAAGATTGGTTATTAGTGATAGATGAATCTCATGTTACTGTTCCCCAAATTCGCGGAATGTATAATGGAGATCAAGCGAGGAAAAAAGTATTAATAGATCATGGTTTCCGGCTTCCCAGTGCGGCGGATAATCGTCCTTTACAAGCGGAAGAATTTTGGCAAAAAGTCAATCAATGTATTTTCGTTTCTGCAACTCCAGGAAATTGGGAATTGGAAATTTCGGAAGAGAATATTATTGAACAAGTAATTAGACCGACGGGAGTAATTGACCCAGAAATATTTGTGCGTCCCACGGAAGGACAAATTGATGATTTATTAGGAGAAATAAAAGATCGAGTTGACCGTCAAGAAAGAACGTTAATTACTACATTAACTAAACGCATGGCGGAAGATTTGACGGAATATTTAGCAGAGAGGGGAATTAAAATCAGATATTTACATTCAGAAATTAATTCTATTCAACGGATTGAAATTTTACAGGATTTGCGAAATGGTGTTTTTGATGTGTTAGTCGGTGTAAATTTATTGCGGGAAGGTTTAGATTTACCAGAAGTTTCGTTAGTTGCAATTATGGACGCAGATAAGGAAGGATTTTTGCGGACTGAACGTTCTCTAATTCAAACTATCGGCCGCGCAGCCCGTCACATTAGAGGAAAAGCAATTTTATATGCTGATAAATTAACAGGTAGTATGATTAAAGCCATTGATGAAACTGATAGAAGAAGGGGAATTCAAACGGCTTATAATAAACTACATGGAATTACACCGCAACCGATTATTAAAAAACAAACTAATTCAATTTTATCATTTTTAGATGCTTCTCGGCGATTAAATGCCACTGATTTAAAAATGGTTGATGAACATCTAGATGAATTATCCTTGGAAGATATTCCAGAGTTAATTACGTTGTTGGAAAAACAGATGAAGGAAGCAGCGAAGAAGATGGAATTTGAAGAAGCTGGAAAATTGCGCGATCGCATTAAGCATCTTCGAGATAAAATGTTGGGACGTTAATATATAGCATTTATGTACAAGATTTTTTTTAACGAACCACAGAGGCACAGAGAACACAGAGAAAGAGAGAAAGGAGATGTTTGTATTTTATTAGGATTGCTATATATTATCATCACAGTAATAGCATCGTGATTATTCTGTAATTTTTCCTCTAGTCAACTTAATTTGTCCGCGCTTATTTTTACTATCAAGACGTTTTCTTTGAGAATTGCGACTTGGTTTAGTTCGTTTGCGTTTTCGCGGTAAAACAGACACACTTTTAATCAGTTCCTGAAGTCGTCTGAAAGCTTCCTCCTTATTCTGTTCTTGACTGCGGTATTCCTGCGCTTTAATCACCACAACTCCCTCAAAAGTAATGCGGTTATCCTTCAGCTTCAAAAGTCGTTCCTTATAGATTTCTGGTAAGGAGGAAGCACCAATATCAAAGCGCAAATGAATAGCAGTAGCAACCTTATTAACATTTTGACCACCTGCACCCTGAGAACGAATTGCACTAATTTCAATATCGCTATCAGGAATAATTACTGTCTGGGAAATTTCTATCATTGCTTATAATGCAGTAACTCATATCCATAATACTACATCCAATACTGTTCGGTTAATGCCAAACTTAAATCCCCAACTTCTCCAAAAAGTTAGGGATTTGATTATTCAAATACTCAAACTACTAAATAGTAATTACTTCTGCCAATATCAAGAGCAAAAAGCTTATTATCACGGAAACCAAATGGATCTTCATAATTTGCTTGAAGACTATTTATTCCATCATAAATGGTTGAGAATATAACATCAGAAACAGGTCCATTTAAGAAAGGCAAAGGTATTATACCAGTACCTGATATTTTCTGTATTTCCTCTGAATTTAACTCATACAAGAATGGTTTTTCCTGTAAGTCGGAAATTATGATTGTAGCCATGATCTTATTTCCTCGTTCAACAGTAAACAGCTTTACTTAGTGTGACAAAATAGCTTTTGATTTTGCTGAAATAATTAACATTTTAATACCAAACTTAAATCCCCAACTTTTCTAAAAAGTTAGGGACGTATTTATTCAAATACTCAGATTATGAAATAGTAATTACTTCTTGCAAAATCAAGAGTAAAAAATTTATTATCATATAAACCAAATGGACCACGATATGATGTTTGACGGGCATTTATACCATCATAAACTGTTGATAGTTGAACAACATCGGGACCACCATTCCAGAAAGGAATAATACCAGTACCTAAAATTTGCTGTATTTGCTCTGAATTTAAGTCATGCAAAAATGTCTTTTCTTCAATGGGTTGCAAATTAGAAATTATGATTGTAGCCATGAGATTATTTCCTAATTAAGAGTGAATAATTCTGCAATTGTGACAAAATTTCCTTTAAACTTGCTGAAATAATTAACGATTTACCCAAGCATTAACTGTCCGACCATAATCTATAGTATTGAATTTATTATCATGAAAGCTACCGGCTCCTTCATAAGTTGTTGATATGGTATTTATACCATCGTAAACGGTAGTTATAAAAACATTAGGAGTTAGCCCAAAACTGGGATAACCTCCCCAAAATCCTCCTCCTAATAAAATGCCTAGCTCTCGGTTTTTTAAATCATTCATAAAAGTTACTAAATCAGTAGGATACAAGTCATTAATTACTATTCCCTTCATGATCTAATCCTCTGAACTTTCAGTTAATTTGACTCTTATATTTTTGCATTATTCCCTAAAAAATGACCTAAAAGTTGCATATCAATGTCTTGTTTTTTAGACATAATTCAATACCAAAATCAAATCCCTGATTTATCCAATAAATCAGGGATTTGATTATTTAAGTAGTTATATCGTAGGTTGGTTTAACGCAAGGAAACCCAACAAAATTATTGATAATGTCGGGTTTTATATTTGTGAAATTGGCACAGGACTTGAATAATTAACGAGATACCCAAGCATTAACTGTTCGACCATAATCTGTTGTATTAAATTTATTATCATGAAAATTACCTGCTCCTTCGTAGGTTTTTGACATACTATTGATACCGTCGTAAGTTGTCATAATAGAAACACCAGGATTCAACCCTGAATAGGGATAACTGCCCCACATCCCTCCTGATACAATGTCTATTTCTATTACATCTAAATCATCAATAAAGGGTTTTAATTCAGTAGTGTATAAGCTATTAATTACTATTTTTTTCATCATCCTATCCTCCAAATTGTTAGTTGGGTTAACCCCTTATATTTTTGCATTATTTTCTCAAAAATGATATGAAATTTGGATATTAATGCCTTTTTTTTGGACGTAATTTAATGAATTTTGTCTGCAATGCTAATTTTATTTAAAGCTCTAAACCATTTTTCTGTAACTTCTTAAATGGGTCTAAAATAAAGTCAATAACTCGACGTTGACGAATGATTACTTCGGCACTTGCTGTTTGTCCAGGGGTGAGAGGAATCTGTTTGCTACCAACTTGAATATAAGGATTTTCTAAAGCGATATCTAATTCATAAGTTTCTATTCGGTTAGAACTATTTTCTTGAATTTTAGAGTTAGGTGAAATCCAACTAATCCGTCCTGATACAATTCCATATTCCTGGAAAGGATAAGCATCAAATTTAATTTTTACTGGCATTCCTACCTTGACAAAACCACTATGTTGACTGGGCATACGGGCTTTCAAAATCAAAGCGGTATTTTCGGGAGCAATTTGAGCAATCATTTGTCCTAATTGTACCACAGAACCAGGTTTTTTAATAGGTAATTCAAAAATTATTCCATCAATAGGAGAGCGGACAATTCGCTGTTTTAGTTGTAAATTTAAGGATGCAAGCTGTCCTTTTGTTTGCATCATTTCTGATTGAAGAGAAATTATTTGATTTTGGATATCTTTAAACTGTTCCTGACTTTTTAATAAAACTAATTCTCCTCCTTGCATAGAACTTTTATAACTATTTTCTTCTTCTTGTAAACGTAGTTTTGCCTGTTCAATATCTGAGCGAACTTGATTCATTAGTGACTGATAACGGCTGACTTCTTCTTTTAGCCGTAACTGTGCTGTTTGCAGATTAAATTTTGCTTCTTCTTGTGAACGTTGACTTTCTTCGGCAATTTTTTCCAATTCTACTACTTTAGTTTGAGAAATTATTCCTTGCTTTAACAATAGCCGATAACGTTCAACTTCAGAAACATCTCGACGTAACCGACTTGTAGCTAATCTATAGTTAGTTTGAGTAGATCGTATATTCTGTTTTACCTGATCAATTTGGGCTAATTTCTCCAAATCCTGGAAATTATAGGCACTTTTTTTAGTCTCAAATGTTTGTTGGGCTTGATTAAGTTGAGCAAGTTTTTCTAATGATTGAGATTGATTTTGCTGACGTTGAATATTAATTGCCATGAAGACTTGATTCTTCAGTATTTCCAGTTGAGATTGTCGATTTTTTAACCCATCTAACTTATCTTTTATTTGCTGTATTTCTGTTTTTAAAACATCAGATTGCATTTCTACTAATACCTGTCCAGCTTTAACGATTGCACCTTCTTTAACATTAACAGCAACTACACTACCAGTTACGGCACTATCTAATTTTTGTGTTGCCCCTTTGGGTTCTATTCTGCCACTAGCACTTCCTGTTTCATCAACTTTAGTTAACATTGCCCAAGGTAAAATAATTGCGGCAAAACTGACTAATAAATACAACATGGAACGAGTCCATACTTTTGGTAAAGCATCTAATAATTCTTCTGTACCATAAAACCAATCTTGGGCTTTATTTAATGTCTGAGTCTGAGGTTTATTTTGGATAAAAGCAGTAGATTCAGTTTGATTCTGCGGCTTTATGGTAGTTGTTGGTTGTGTGTAAACTGACTGTGGCATAAATAATTTTAGAATTCTGGTTATAGATCCCCAACTTCTTCAATAAGTCGGGGATCTGGTTATTAAACAATTAATTTGTTTGTGCTAATTGTTGTTGATTGAGATAGAAATAATGTCCTTTTTTGGTAATTAATTCTTCATGTGTACCGCTTTCTACTAAAACACCACGATCTAAAACTAAAATTAGATCAGCATGACGAACTGTAGAAAGACGGTGAGCAATAATTACACTTGTACGTCCTTGCAGAATTTTTTTGAGGTTGTTCTGAATAATCCGTTCAGATTCAGCATCAAGGTGACTTGTAGCTTCATCTAATATTAAAAGTCGCGGATTTCCCAGTAAAGCCCGGGCAATTGCTAACCGTTGACGTTGACCTCCAGATAACATTCCGCCTCCTTCACCAATTTGGGTTTCATAACCCATTGGCATCCTTTTGATAAACTCATCTGCACCTGCAAGTTGGGCAGCTTCCACAATCTCTTCTAAAGAGGCTTCTGGATGGGCAATTGTGATATTTTCCCGAATTGTTCCGCCAAATAAAAATGTATCTTGATCAACAACTCCTATTTGCGATCGCAAAGAATGTAAGGAAATACTAGTAACATCTTGATTGTCAATTAAAACTCTTCCATCTGTCGCTAGATATAAACCCAAAATTAACTTAGAAAGTGTTGTTTTGCCAGAACCACTGCGCCCAACAACTGCTACAGTTTGCTCAGGTAAAATTTCAAAACTGAGATTTTCTAAAATATTAATCTCACTTTCGGGATGATAGCGAAAGGTAACATTATGAAAACGGATTCTCCCGATTAATCTCGGTAAAAATTGTCGAGGGTTATGTTCTAAATCTTCCTCTAGTTGTGCTTCCAATACATCATTAATTCGTTCTGTAGCGACAATTACCTCTTGTAACTGATTCCACAAAATAATTAATCGTTGGAAAGGCTGAATAATATTACCCAGTAACATATTAAAAGCAACTAACTGACCAATAGTAAGTTGATTCTGAATGACTAACCAAGCGCCAAACCAGAGCAACCCTGTACTTGCTAAAGATTGAATAGTAGAGCTAATTAATTGCAGTTGATTACTAATTACTTGACCACTAAAGTTCTTTTTGATTAAATTGTTTAGCAACTCTTCCCAATGCCAACGAACTGTTTGTTCAATAGCCATTGAGCGAATCGAAGAAATTCCCGTCAAGCTTTGAATCAAATAACTATTTTCCAAAGTTCCTGCTGTGAATACCTCTCGACTAATCCGCCGCAAAAATGGTGTGGCAAAGAATGTTAATAACACAAAAGGTGGCACAATTGCCAATGTCATTAATGCCATTGGTGGACTGTACCAAAACATTAATCCCACATAAACAAAAACTGTTAATAAATCCAAGCCAATAGATAGAGCTTCACCCGTCAGAAACCGTTGAATTTTTTGATTTTCCTGAACACGAGAGACAATATCTCCCACATAACGAGACTCAAAAAATGACAGAGGTAAGCCAAATGTATGCTTAATAAATCCCACCATTAAAGCCACACTAATGCGATTAGCGGTGTGATCTAGTAAATATTGTCTTAACCCATTAATAGCAACCCGAAACAACCCAAAAATTAACAATCCAAACCCGACAGTATTTAAAGTTAAGATGCTACCTTGAACAATGACTCTATCTAATAAAAGTTGAGTAAATAAAGGTGTGATTAATCCAAATACCTGAATTAATACCGAAGCAATAAATACTTCTAAGAGAACCTGAAAATGCGGTTTAACTAAATCAAATAACTGCCAAAATGGCGTGTTAGCTTCTTGCGTTTTTTTAAGTGAAGTTGTAGGCTGTAATAGTAAAGCGTAACCAGTCCAACCTGCAAGAAATTCCTTAATAGTAAGCTGACGTTGGCCAATAGCGGGATCAGCAACAATTACCTGTTTTTTGGTAATTTCATAGACAACAATGTAATGTCTACCTTGCCAATGAGCGATCGCTGGTAAAGATTGTTGGGCAAATTTATCCAAACTGGCTTTCACCGGACGGGTAGCAAAACCAAGGCTTTCTGCTGCTGCACTCAAACTTCGCATGGATGCACCACTCCGGCTAACATTAGCCAGATCCCGCAGCCGATTGATACTCAGGTTTTTTCCCCAATAACGGCCAACCATAACTAAGCAAGCAGCACCACAATCAGCAGCACTTTGTTGTTCAAAAAATGGATAGCGTTTAGTAAATTTACGCCACCAATTACCAACAACTACAGTAGGAATAGGAAAGTATTGAGGGCGTTTTTTTACTTGTGTTGGTGCGGGAATTATTGGTTGAGGTAAATTGGCACTATTTACAGTTCTTGGGGCTTCAATCAGCGGAATTTCTGAAGAATTCGCAGTGTTAATTAGCTCTGCCTTATTCAACAAAAGATGATAAACACTAGGAAACTCTCCCATTACCTTAGTTAATATTGCTTGGGGAAGATAGGCAACCTTTAAATTTATAGAAGCTCTAGCCACATAACTGCTAAAATCTTGTTCTGGAAATAAAGTTAACTCCCCAAATGATGACCCTGAAGTGAGAGTATTAATTAAATTGTTCGAGCTATCAAGTAATCTCACCTTACCAGTCAGCACAACATAAATTCCCGGCTTTGCTGTTGTCGCTTGCCAAAATTGCTTTGCTACTGGTGGTTCAATAATTTCTAAAGCCTTGGTACAATCTATAACTGCTTGATCTGATAAGCCATCACCCAAGACTTGCCTAATCTGTGTAACTAACTGTTCCTGAGAAAACGCTGATAGCATTTCCTAACCTCCAAAACACTATTATTTATTGGTCTGCATGAGATTCAATGACCAATGAAAACTAGGTTCAGGCGGAGAATGCAAATCACTAATTTTAATTGCTAAATCCTGATTTTCAGTAGTTATCAATGGGGAACTTTTATGTTTAGTAGAAAGTCCCATTTGTTTAAGGAGGCGATTAATGTGGCGATCGCTAATTTGAATTCCCAACTCTTTCGCTAAATGTTTACTCAACCATTGCGCCGTCCAATCACCAAAAGCATAGCCATATTCACGGGGACTAGAATTGACTAATTCCTTCAATCTTTCAATATATTGATGATTAACAATCTTTGGTCTACCCAATGGGCGCTGATTCCATTTGTGAGCCATCCCCGCCTCAGCAGTACCTATCCAATACCTAGCCATCTCCTGAGAACAACCAATCATGTCACAAATATGAGTTTGCGATTTGCCCATATCTGCTAACAACATAATCTCAATTCGTCGCCGATATTCTGGTTGTGAATTGCTTTGTAAATTTTTTAGCAATGTCTTTCGCTGAAAAGGCGTTAAAAACTTACTTTCATAACCATCGTAAATATCAATAACCCGATTTTGATGAGAATAAGATGACATAATTCTTACCAGTTGCCTTCTACTTTCAAATTTGGGCAAATTTATCTGTTACATCTATTGCTCAAAGACAGATGCAAGAAATTTCACAGATATTCAGTATTTAATTTGGAGGATGTTTCATGAGTATTTATGTGATTCTCAATATCTATGCAGCAGGCATAGCTGTTATGTCCCTCAATAAACAGCACTGTCTGGTAAAACACCTATAAATAAAGTCCAAAAAATTCGCTTTCTCATGCCAAATTTATCTGCATTAGTTAATCATTCTCAAAATTTACCTAGCGCATGATACTATCTCTAATTTAGATTTCCAGATATTTGTAAACACTGGTATTGAAGTTAATCAATCCTCAAATATTTAAGTTCATGCAGTTCTAATTACCCAATAATTATGGAACAATTGTGCTAAAAATTGCAGCCCCAAAATAGATAAGCTCAGAAGGATGTAATCTATCTCTTACACTAGTACATCACGGCGTAAATAAAGCAACCATATTCAATCGCCAAAAAGCCTACTGTATATTAGTTTTGACTTTTGACTTTTGACTTTTGACTTCCGCCCTGCGGTACTAGCCTAAAATGAGAAAACTCTCATCAGCAGACGTTCTTAAATATGAAATCGTCTACTCGATAGCTAAGACTGAGCCATTCAGTTTAGATAAAAAAGTGATGAAGCTTTGATTGTTATCTTTAAATTCTGCTATATCTTCTTCTAAAATTTATATAAAAAATAAAATCTTCATCTAAACTTCATCATCTCTTCATATAAAATTTATATCAACTTAAAGCTGATAAGTAGGTTAGCGTTGAAAATTGTCGTCATAGCACTAGGCAAGAGGCAAGAGGCAAGAGGCAAGAGTAAAGAAGTTTTCAGCGATTTTACATTTCTTTACACAGTTTGATTTTATTGTGTTCACCTACTTATAAATATGGTTAGTAATTTCTAGTAAATCCTATTGTAGAATTTTATATCCATGAAAAAGAAGCTGTAAAATTATTACAACTTCTAATTGCAGTTATATCAATTGCCAGTTGACATAACAGTAAAAATTTGCAAATAAGAGCATGATTTCACCATGACCTTCCGTTTCCTCATCTACCTTGATTACCAAAGTTAGCCAAACCTTAGTCACAGGAAATTTGCTAGAAAAAGTTATCTAGCCATCTCAATTTAATTAGGGCAACCCACCACCCTAATTGAAAACTGCTCAAGCTTCTGAGGAAAAATAACCACCTTTAGTCATGGTTCATCAGTCTTGATGGAGAATTTAATTAATGAAAAACTGAATGCAAAAGCAATCAGCCTATATGTTTCATGTACAGACACAAACAGTTTTTTGGGAAAAATGCAATTTGTCTGCCATGAACCTTTATTTAGGTTGCTATTTCTAATTTATAAGATGTTACCAGTGTATATTTGCCATTGTGGCAGAACTTTACAAAGGATTCAGTAATTGCAGTTACTCACATTGACCATCATACTGAGTAACAAGCAATTACGATATAATCAGCAACTATGCCGACTTTTTTTCCCGATTATTGGCGCGTGCTTCAGCATGATGCTTGCCGCAAACTTCCATATAAGCTAAATCCTTAATCTTGCTTAAACAGTTAGATGCCAGATTACCTTCGGATCTTTTCTCTGTGGGTGGTTTAGCAATTTTGAGAGTTTCATTATTTTGTGTATTCAAGCGACTCATGCGAGCGTTTTCTTTCAATATGCGGTTATAAGTGCGATAAGGAATATAGTGCATGGGATTATAGCCCACAAACCGCAACATTAAAACACAAGCCCAAGAATACTTCCCTGCCAAAATCGCTTCGACTACTTGGTCTAACTGTTCAGGATGGATTTTTGCTTCTAAGTTGTTACCACTGCCAGCAATATCTTGATTCATAATCTTAGTTATCTTTGAATTGAGTAAATTAGTCCAGTTGGGAGCAAATGCGATGGTCTTCAGCCAAATTGCTGTTGCGGGAACAACCGGAACCTATAGGTAATCAATTGGTGGCAGATGTTGAGAAAAGTAACAACTTTCCATAAAAGTCCGGTACTTGCGAATATTGATACCTGACGGGAATGGGAATCAGAAAACTGGATCTCTACGATTACCCATTTAACTAAGCTAAAACGCGCATTTGACCTGATGATTTTTTCCATAACGTGACCTGTGATTGAAAACCTGACTATTTTTAATCAAGTCTGTGTACTGCTGTGCCTTGCCGTGTATACCCTGATTTTCTGGGCAGTCTTACAGTTTTCATTTAGTAATATCTATAGATAACAGAAATAATATGTATTAATTGTGTCTGGGCTGTAGATTTATACTTACCAATGAATCAAAGGTAAAAATTTACCTTTTCTGTGGTTTCTACCTGGAGGAATTGAGTTTGGCGTAGCTTTTCGTAGATGCAATTATGTCCTCTTGAAATTTCCAAGTGGAAATTTTCTGCTTCTCCCTAGCTACTGCTGTATAACTTCTTACCATTAATTTTGGTGCTTTTGCTGTAAAAGCGCACAATTACTGAATGGAATCAGGAAAACCATTGATTTCTCAATTTCAAAAGCCACATTTTTATTTATACTATTTTTTGTCGCTAATGTCATCTGCCAAGGGGGCAAGATTTAAATTAAATTTACTGAACTTATCTAGATATTTACTTATGTCTTGTGCAAGTTTGATTTTTGTCCCCAGTTGGCAAAAAATGAGGGGTGTTACCCCCCACTTTAATCTCAAGGGCAGATGTTATCATCGTTATACAAAGCAAAAAAACTACGAATCACCTTTGTCTATGCTCCGTAGCATATAGATATTCGTCGCAACTATAGCTCAAAAACAAATGAACTTTAATTACCACAAATTTAATTTTTATATAGTAATTGTTTCAATGAGAATCATTGCTTTGCAAGGACTTCAAAGCTTTAATTCCTAAAATTTTGACGACAATAAAAATAAATGTCAATTACAAAATAATTCCATAATTAACAGTATTATTTATTGTTAATACTCTGGGTTTCGATATTAATCTAAATTACCAATATGTTTGTTTTTATATAAAAAAATACCTGTAGCTATATCTGTACAGCAAAAACTGGATCACCATGAACCTTTCACTATTATCTTATTTGTTTAGTAAAAGCTATTTGTTTATTAGGGAAAATTAGCATTTAATTAAATAACTAGGTTGGTAATTATATGTATGCAATTTATTAATATAAGTAAGATTACAGTAATATTCATTAAACTGATTCGGTAGGAATCACCATCATTATTTATGGTCAATTGCCGCAGATTATTCTTGTCAAAGCCGATACTTAGGTAGAAAATAAAGATCAAGTCCGTATGGCTAAGTAATTCTTAACAAATCAAATTTGCTCAAATTTCCGGGTCTCAAGCGCTACTATTCAGCTTTCAGAGCGAATTATTAACTGAGATTTTCTCAATAACTTTCCCAGAAATTTATCCGGTAGTTGCTTGACAGATCAGAATGAGGAGGTTATAGTGTAACTCCCAAGCTGTTTAAGTTTTTAAACAAGTTGGGCAATTTTCACAAGCAGTTCGCTAGATCGAAATTTTGACTCTATTACAACTAGCTGGGAACTTATCAGCTAAATTAGGAGTCGTAAACACTAAGTGCATTTGAACCTGACTAACCTGACATCATAGATTGATAAAGCTCCTGCTGTCCTTGCTTTATTCAACTAGCCTGCAACTACTGATATCATTACATAATTAAGGTCTACTGAAAAACTCTCATCTTTTCCCAACTAGATTCGAGGATTTTTTGGGTGATTAATCGCAATCTTTTTATGTCCCATAACCCTAAATGAAGTGGGGGAATTGGTAGTTATTTTGTTGTAACTTAGCTAAAAAAGTTACTTTTGCCGATCACCGTTTAAAAGTGTTGTTGTATAACAAGCCTCTGCAAAATCTAATTACTGATGATTGATAGAGGTATCTTTGAAAGCATTGGTTTTCAGATTTAAATTCCTCAACTCTTAACCATTACTGATTTTTTCGCCCAATTCCGGAAATAACCGGAAAATAAAGATCCCCGACTTCTCAAAGAAGTCGGGGATGTGAAAAGTATTAAATTTAACGAACTAGCAAATAGATTCCCCAAATAGCCATAGCGCGGAGATAGGTACTAGCGCGGAAAGTGCCATTAGCGGTGATTGCTTCCGGTGTGCGAAATTGCAAACCATTGTCGTAAATTTGCCTTACTACAGCCTCAGTTAACTGCATTGCCTCATTTTTCCTATCCATTTGCACCAGGAAGGCTGCTAGACCAAAATTGATGCCTGTCCAAACTTCCAAAGGGTGTGTAGAATTAGGATTTTCTGGTAAACCATTAGGAAGAACACCGTTAGCAGCACCAAATTTACCATTTTGGAACTTCAGAAAACAGGAATCATATACTTTTGTTAAGGCAGACAAAGCGCGATCGCTCGGCACAATATCTGGTAAACTCAATAGACGAGCGTAAAATTGCCCACACAATTGATCAGCCATCACCACATCAGAACCACTTTCACTATCCAAACGGTAATATTCACCATTCCAAAGTTTTTCCTGATAAATTGGTTTTGATTGATTTAACCAACCTTGATAAATAGACCCTTGCACCTCCACCTCCGTGTCCTCTGTGCCTCTGTGGTTCGTTAAAATCTTAGAGATAGCAATAGCAGACTCCAAAGCAGCTAACCACAAACCACCGCAATAGGCGCTGACACCTTGTAAACGCCAATCATCGAAAGTTTGGTCAGGAGCGCCAGAATTTTCTGGTATACTGTCACCATCGAGATCAAATGTCTTCACATAATCGAGAGTTTGGACAATAGCATCCCAACAATCTGCTAAAAACTGAAGATCATTTGCACCAGTAAACAGAAAATCTCGATATACCTGCAAAACGAAATCACAACCTAAATCTTTCCACAGGTTGCAATCTTGATAACTAGTATAATTGGTTTTTTCCCAAACGTGTTCATTGGGTGCGCCTAAATCGTGGGGTGTCGCACCGGCAATTTTCCGAACTGCGTTGGGACTTTCAGATTTGATAGTTAAATAATAACCGATTATTCTAGTTCTATCATCACTTTGGGGAATTGCCCTAGCAAAAGCCCGAATTACCGATTTTTCCAATTCAGGGAATAACATCAATAACCCAAAAGAACCGTATAACCGCACATCTAAACTTTCATACCAACGGTAATCTAAACATTCTAACACGGCAAATTGACCAACGGGATCAATTTCTGAGGCCGCACTCCAGAGAGTTCCTCCGCTGGTTAAATCGTAGAGTTCGTTAAATAAAGCCATTTTGAACCAGTCAGGTAAATCTGATTTTGCTAAAATGGGATTTTGCCAATCTTGAATGAGCGATCGCCAATTCTGATATTCTTTAAGAGCAGTAGTAGCAATCTGCCAAGCATTCTCACCATTACAACCAAAAAAGTCTGTATATCTGCGGTAATAGTTCACTCCCGCGGCAAATTCTGTAACGGGAAAATCCCAACTTAGCACCAAGGGAACTTCTAAATTTTCCCCAGGTTGCAAAGTGAAACGCACCGCAATTGCTGCACCTAATCTGGTATTTTCATCTGCGGGAGTTTCATCTATATAATTAGGTAAAGAACCATTTGCAGAGAAACTTTGCCAAACATCTTCACCATTACCCACAGGATTAAATCGGGAATGATAGAATATTTCCACTTGGGGATTTTTGGCAGTTGCAATACACCAAGTTCCGTCTCCTTCTTGGACAGTTTGACTATGAGAAACTTGACCTAAAACACAACCAAAATATTGATGATCTTCTGCTAAACAGTTATAATTTCCTTGACTTTCTCCCCAGCGTGGTAGATATTCATAAACTGGACTTCCATCATCTCTAACTCGTACTTGAGGAGATTTCAAAGTATTAGTAAACCAACCTGCCATATTTTCCCAAGTTAGCATAATGCTAATGGTAATTGGTGCATTTGTGGGGTTGTGCGCTTTCCACAAAAAAACTGCGACAGGATAACTGGCTTCTTGATAATTATCTGCCCAAATTGGGGAAAATTGCTCACAGGTTAATTGAGTTTTTAAGACATTTTCATAAACAAACCAGCTACGAGGATAAAGTGCGTGATATGTACCTGAATTCTGTTCCTGAGACTGTGGATACCATTGCCAAGATTGCAGTGTATGATCTTCTGGAGGTTGGGTAGATAATGCGTAAGCAAGTCCTGATTCAAAAATACTAAATTGACAAGCGGGAACGGTTTTAAAAGTATGTTCTCCCCCGTCAATGTGCCACAGATTAAAGTCTCCCCGTGAAGAACGTCCTATACACCCTGCACCAAAGCCACCAAGGGGCATTCCGTGCCAGGGACCATCATCTATATTATCAGGATAACGGACGGTGTAGGGTTGATCCCAGCCTAAGCCAATGGGACGTTTCCAGGTACAGGGGGGAATTTGTGGGTGGTTTGTCATGGTTTGAGTTTCACGGTTGACGCTAATGAAGACTAGCGCGATGTGTGATTTTTCTCAAGTCATGGGTGAGGACTATATTTTCCAGGACTTACGTAACTGGCACATTGGTAGGGTGCGGCAGACTGCATAAATCCTGCAAATAAACAGATTGTTGATATCTGACACACCCTACAACAGATTTTTAGTGTGACACTTGCGTAAGTCCTATTTTCATTGCTGGAATTTTAGACAATTTTAATAGTAACTTTGACTACTTTTAGTATTTTTTCAAGCGTTCCAAATAGACGGCAAAATATATTATAATATTGTTACATATTTGTTAAGAAAGGTTACATGACTCTTAACAAAAGGAAATATTGTTTATGGTTGTTCCCCGTGAGAAGAATGCACCACATGAAGTTGTTATCGTTGGTGGTGGCTTTGGTGGATTGTATGCAGCAAAGGCTCTTGCTAAGGCAAAAGTAAATGTTACTCTCATTGATAAACGGAATTTTCATTTATTTCAGCCGCTTTTATATCAAGTTGCCACAGGTACACTATCACCTTCTGATATTTCCGCACCATTGCGATCTGTATTCAGCAAAAGCAAAAATACAAAAGTGTTGTTGGGAGAAGTAAGTGATATTAATCCCAAAGCGCAACAAGTTATTTTGGGTGATGAAATAGTCCCTTATGATACATTAATTCTGGCCACCGGTGCAAACCATTCCTATTTTGGTAAGGATAATTGGAAAGAATTTGCTCCTGGTTTGAAAACTGTGGAAGATGCCATAGAAATGCGTCGGCGGATATTTTCAGCATTTGAAGCCGCAGAAAAAGAAAGTGATCCGGTAAAACGTCGGGCTTTGTTAACTTTTGTGATTGTGGGCGGTGGTCCAACTGGTGTAGAATTGTCCGGTGCGATCGCTGAATTAGCATACCAAACCCTCAAAGAAGATTTCCGCAACATTGACACTTCAGAAACGAAAATTTTACTATTGCAAGGGGGCGATCGCATTCTCCCACACATTGCCCCAGAATTATCAAAAGTAGCAATAGAATCTTTACAAAAGTTGGGTGTGGTTATTCACACTCAAACCAGAGTCACAAATATTGAAAATGACATTGTTACTTTCAAGCAAAACGGTGAATTGACAGAAATTCCCTCAAGAACTATCTTGTGGGCAGCCGGTGTGCAAGGTTCAGCTTTGGGGAAAATTCTCGCAGAACGGACAGATGTAGAATGCGATTTCTCTGCCAGAGTAATTGTCGAACCTGATTTGACTATCAAGGATTATAAAAACATTTTCGTAATTGGAGACTTAGCTAATTTCTCCCATCAAAATGGTAAACCCTTACCCGGTGTTGCCCCGGTAGCCAAGCAAGAAGGAGAGTATGTAGGTAAACTCATTAAACGCCGGCTTCAAGGTCATACTTTGCCAGAATTCAAATACAATGATGTGGGTAGTTTGGCAATGATTGGGCAAAATTTAGCCGTTGTAGATTTAGGTTTCATTAAACTCACAGGTTTCATTGCTTGGATATTTTGGCTAGTAATTCATATCTACTTCTTAATTGAGTTTGACACTAAATTAGTGATAGTAATTCAATGGGCTTGGAATTATATTACTCGCAATCGTCGCTCTCGATTAATTACAGGGAAAGAGGCTTTTTTGGCAACAGAAACTGTTAATAATAGTAGTCATTCCCAGACTACAGAAAAGAAGCAGCCAGTCAATCTCTAGAATTTGTGGTTTGTAGTACCACGGCATCAAATTCCATCTGCAAATCCGCCATTCCTTCAACACTGAATTCAATTAGTGTGAGGTGGCGGTTTTAATTGTGAAAATTGCTATATTTGTGATATAATAAATCTAGTTTTATCAATTTACCAAAACTTTTAATAATGACACAAATTACCTATAAAGTTGAAGCTTTTTGGGATGCAGAAGCAGAAGTTTGGGTAGCAACTAGCGAAGATATCCCAGGTTTGGTAACAGAAACTTCTACAATTGATATTTTAACAGAAAAGCTCCGAGTAATGATTCCAGAATTGTTAGTCTTGAATCAAATTGTCCCTCATAATTATGCGGGGACAATTAATTTTGAGTTAATTAGTCATCGTCAAGAATTGATTCAGGTAGCGTAATAGATGAGTACATCATTTACACCTGAATTGAAAAAGCTGCTTTCAGAAGCAAATTGCTATTTTGAAAGGCAAGGAAAAGGAGATCATGAAATTTGGTATAGTCCAATCACACAACGTCGGTTTGTAGTAGATAGCTGTATCAAGTCCCGTCATACTGCTAATATAGTTTTGAAACAAACTGAATTACCTAAATATTTTTAACTTAGATAAATCAACTTTTTTGTAGGTTGGGTAGAACGAAGTGAAACCCAACACCACCCACCAGGATATGATAATTAATAATGTTGGGTTGCGCTTTGCTTTAGAAAGACCTTGTTGTTGTGCTTGCTGTGTTAAATACTGTTCTAATTCTGGTGGTAAATTGAGGGTTAATGTCATAAATCTATTGTGAGTAACTCTATCTATTTTTAGCTTGGTAAAAATAAACTAACTCGTAAGTTTCAAAGCAGCAGCTAAAATATCATCATCAGATTCCATCTCATCTAAATTATCCACCTTCATCTTTTCCATAATTTGACGATGAGTGATTTCATATTGAGCATTTACTAAAGTACGTGCTATTTGATAGGTAATTTTTTGCCAATCTTCAGGTGAAGCTATTACCTCTATATGTTGCAATGCTGCATAAGCCTCTGCTGGTAGCTTTGGTAAAAATTTCAAAGCTAAATTAATATTTTGTACTTGTGTTTGTTCGGCTATTTTAGACAAATCTATCATCACCCCATCGGTATAAGTCAATCTAGTTTCTTCAGACATATAAATTCCTTCAAAAACTAATGGGTGCTTTTATCTCAAAATGTAACACCATTATTTGCTGTGGAAGCAACCCAACAGATTCATAAGTTTGTCCATTGCGTGAAGCGAAGCTATCCCGAAGGGAATCGCTAAATTCTACTTCAAACGCAGCACCATCAGCTAATAATTCAACTATTGTACCAACTTGACCACGCAATAAATTATATTCAGGTAAATCAATTGTGAGTGCTACTACGTCTAGTAAATTGGGTGTATTTTTAGTCATTTAATATTCAAAACAATAGCTAAAGCATTACTAATTTCCTGCATAATTTCTTCCGCAACTATTCCCACTTTTTTAATTAGTCGTTGTTGAGAAACTGAACGAATTTGAAAAGTATCTGCTGTGGATAATTTGCTTAAATTATTCTCTGCTGTTGTTTCAATACGTATCATCCAAGGTACTTGTGCAAAAACTTCGTTCCATCCGGTAATAGGTACAATAACCTTTAAGCGTAAAGTACCTATATCATCATTATTAACAATGATACAAGGTCGGGTTTTGCTAATTTCATCCCCTACTGTGGGATCAGCATTATACAGCCAGATTTCACCTCTACGCATAATCTTGGTACTCATAAAAATCTTCATTACAAGTATCAACAAATTCTGTTAAACTGCTTTCTGTTTCATAATAAGAACGCATCATTTCCGCAGCAGCAGTTAAGCTCAGTTTTTGAGGATTTTGCATTTCTTCACGCATGAGTTTTAAGGCAAATTCTATTATCTCTAGTCTTTCAACATTAGGCATTTGTTTAATAGCTTCTAAAATTTGGGGGTTGATCATAATTTGTGGCAATTGTAAGTAGTTTCTATTTTAAAGTAAGATATACTGACTCTGCAACCTTCGTAGGTTGGGTTGAGGAAAGAAACCCAACACCATCCACCAGGATATGATAATTAATGTTGGGTTTCCTTGCGTCAACCCAACCTACGGGGTAAAATCAAGATTATAAAAACTTTAATCACAGGATATTTATAGTATGGAATATCGCCGCGCCAAAGTGGCAGGAGGAACATACTTTTTTACAGTGGTGACAGAGAAAAGACAAAAAATATTATGTTTACCAAAAAATGTTTCTTTATTAAGAGAAGCTTTTGGTTATGTAATGCAGAAACATCCATTTATTATAGATGCTGTTGTTATTTTACCTGATCATCTCCACTGTATTTGGACATTACCAGAAAATGATCATGATTTTTCTACCCGTTGGCGGTTAATTAAAAGTTATTTTAGTCGTAAATGTGAAACTATTTCACCAGAAAATATATCTATATCTAGAAAAAAGAAAAAACAACGGGCTATATGGCAATATCGGTTTTAGGAACATTTAATTAGAGATGAAATAGATTTTCAATATCATGTTGAATATATTCATTATAATCCCGTAAAACATGGTTTGGTAACAGCACCAAAGGATTGGGAATATTCCAGTTTTCATCGCGCTGTGCGTCAAGGTATGTATGACATGATGTGGGGTGCGGGTGAGGAAATTATTTTTGATGATGATATTGGCAACGAGTAGGTTGGGTTGAATGAAATGAAACCCAACATTAATTGTAAGATGCCAATAAGTGGTGTTGGGTTTCGTGCCTCAACCCAACCTACATTTGCCATTTGCGGACGCTTAGTAGTATAATTTGACCATGGGTTTTAATCCATAACTATATCTCTTTTGCAAAAATCACTTCGATTTCAGTATGAAAGTAGTATCTATTATTAACTATAAGGGTGGCGTTGGTAAAACCACTATCACCGCTAATCTGGGAACGGAATTAGCGTGTAGAGGGTATAGAGTGTTATTAATTGATGCTGATCCTCAGTGCAGTTTAACATTTTCCTTTTTTAATTTCGATAAATGGGATTGGTTTGAAGAAAAGGAACTGACGTTAAAGACATTTTTTACTTCATTAATAAAGCCTATTGCTAATTCTAAATCATTTAGTGATGTGAGGGTTAATCCAAGTAAAATTAATAAAAAAATACAAGAACAGGGTGGAAAAGGTTCATTACATTTAATTGCTTCTCACTTAGAATTAATTAACATTGATATGAGACTTGCTGGTATTTTGGCTGGAGGAATTGACAGACATGAACAAGCATCAAGATACTTCAATTGTTTTAGTTCAATTTCTCAAGGATTAGAAAAATTAAAATCACAGTATGACTTTGTTTTAATTGACTGCCCTCCCAATTTCAATATTGTCACTAAAACATCTATAGCAGCTAGTAATTACATCTTAATACCATCAAGACCAGACCATTTATCAACATTAGGAATATCCTATTTAAAGAAAAGTGTTATGGAATTTGTCGAAGAGTATAATTACTATACAAAACAAGCTAACATTTCAGTGATTGATCCTAAAATTATTGGAGTAGTATTTACAATGGTAAAAGTTCATACTGGACAACCAATTAATGCCCATCAAAGATACATGGATAATGTTGTAAAAGAACAAAAATTAAAGATTTTTGATGCTTTTATTAGAGAACATCAAACTATATTTTCAACTGCTTCAGAAAATGCAATTCCTGTTGTTTTAAGTTCGTCTTCACCATCACATATTGTTCAAGAACTTAAAGAACTGGTAGATGAATTTGAATATTTGATTAATTAGATTGATAGAAAATACTATGGATAATTATCAAGTTAACAACGAACATCACAATGATATTCCAAAGGAAGTAATTGAATTATTCAGAAAACAATGGATAAAATTTAATGATGAGCAAAAAAATGATATTTTGCAAGGTAACGCTCAACTTAGGGTAAATTGTTTTTATCCAAAAGCTGTTAAAAAGAAAGATATTTCACCTCGCAAACCTATTGATAAAACTCATCAACATAAAGATTTAGACTATACTCAACTTTCACAAAGATTAGATGAGTTAAGTTCAAGAGAAGAGGGACTAGACTTTTTAAACTCGTCTTTCTCTACAAAAAAATCTCTAGAGTCTTTTGCAAAATTTTTGAAAATCTCGACACAAAAACAAAATCAACAAGAACTGAGAGAAAGTATTGTTTCTGCAACAATAGGTTATCGGTTAACAATACAGTTTATTGAAAAAAGAAGAAGACCAAAACTAGAGGATGAATTTTTAGATGAAAATGAAAAATTTACTCAAGTAGTTAAATTTTGTATTTTTATTGATCTCGAATGGTATTTTCTTCTTCATATTGAGCTATTGCTTGTTCAATTATTTCATTACTCACATCTGTCAGATCAGATTTAGAATAAATTGTAGTGAGTATAATTCCTTGAGCATTTTTTAGATAATAAATCACCCTATATCCTCCACTTTTTCCTTTTTGAATGTTACTATTTTTAATACGAACTTGGCTCTACCGCTCCCTTTATGATATTTTCGGTAAAATATCCCTGAAACGATCGCTTATTAATTTAGATTAAACCCATGTACACCAATGGTTTTGGATATATTAAAAGGATGTTTGATCATAAGGGGAACGGTAGAACCCGAACTTTGAAAACTTGATATTTAATTCCTGCGATTCTATCTCCAGGAATTTCACCTGCTTGTAGTTGATCAATTAAAGGTTGAATATCACTACGAATAGAACGATAGCGTTTAGCTAGTTCTCGCAAATCTCTTTGAAAACGAGGAGTAAGAGCAATTTCAATTGGTAGTGGTTCATTATTATTCTGCATCTATTCCTTCCCACATTTGTGAAAGGGGTATAGTGTGTCCACTTAATGCTTCTTTTATTCCCTGATGAATACCTTCAATTACAATTTCTGTGGGTGTTTCTTCAAGAGATGAATTTTTCTCTAATGGGAAAATAGATTTTTGAATAAGTTGCAGTGCATAAGTTTCCACAGAAAGTCCTTGCTGTTGTGCTTCCTGTATTAAATACTGTTCTAATTCTGGTGGTAAGCTGAGGGTTAGTGTCATAAGTCTATTGTGGGTGACTTTATATATTGTAAACCTGCAAAAACAAAAAATTAACTCCAAAATACCAATAAGCGTTGTTGGGTTTCGTTCCTCAACCCAACCTACGATTTATAATTGATCGGATAACCTGCACACCTACATTTAGGCATGAACCTGTGACCGAAACTGGAAAATACAAAGATACCGTCAACTTACCCAAGACTAACTTCGATATGCGGGCAAACGCAATCAAGCGCGAACCCGAAATCCAAAAATTCTGGGAAGAAAACAACATTTATTCTCAACTGGCTGAAAACAACCCCGGCGAATTATTTATACTGCACGATGGTCCTCCCTATGCTAACGGCCAGTTGCATATTGGTCATGCTTTAAATAAGATTCTCAAAGATATTATTAACCGCTACCAATTGCTAAAAGGTCGTAAGATTCGCTACGTTCCAGGATGGGATTGTCACGGATTGCCCATTGAATTGAAAGTTCTGCAAAATATGAAACAGGCAGAACGGCAAAATCTCACACCTTTGCAATTGCGTCAAAAAGCGAAACAGTTCGCACTGAAGACCGTAGACGAACAACGGGAAAGCTTTAAACGCTATGGGATTTGGGGTGATTGGGAAAATCCTTATTTAACCTTAAAACCAGAATACGAAGCCGCGCAAATTGGCGTTTTTGGGGAAATGTTCCTCAAAGGTTATATTTATCGCGGTTTAAAGCCTGTGCATTGGAGTCCTAGTTCTAAAACCGCTTTAGCAGAAGCTGAGTTAGAATATCCTGAAGGTCACGTTTCTCGCAGTATTTACGCCGCTTTCCCGGTAGTGAAGGTTGCCGAAGGGCTAAAAGCTAGTTTGGATGGCTTCTTGCCTGATTTGGGTGTGGCTGTGTGGACTACTACTCCTTGGACTATTCCCGGTAATTTGGCTGTGGCTGTGAATGGTGCGTTGGAGTATGGGGTTGTGGAGGTTTCGCGCAAAGACGCACAAGGAGCAAAGGCGCAAAGGGAATGCAGATATCTAATTGTTGCGGCTGAGTTGGTGGAACGGTTGGGAGAGGTTTTGGATTGTGAGTTAACGGTGAAAGCCAAGTTCGCGGGGAAGGATTTGGAAGGTACTACTTATCGTCATCCGCTTTTTGACCGTGAAAGTCCGGTGGTTGTTGGTGGTGATTATATCACTACTGAGTCGGGGACTGGGTTGGTCCATACTGCTCCTGGTCATGGTCAAGAGGATTACATTGTTGGTCAGCGTTACGGTTTGCCGATTCTTGCCCCTGTTGATGATAGTGGTAATTTTACGTATGAGGCTGGTAAGTTTTCTGGCTTGAATGTTTTGGGCGATGGTAATCAAGCGATTATTGACGCTTTGCATGAAGCTGGTTCTCTGTTGAAGGAGGAAGCTTATCCTCACAAGTATCCTTATGATTGGAGAACGAAAAAGCCGACGATTTTCCGCGCTACTGAACAATGGTTTGCTTCTGTGGCTGGTTTTCGGGAGGAGGCTTTAAAGGCTATTTCATCTGTGCGTTGGATTCCCGCACAAGGTGAGAATAGAATTACACCGATGATAGCAGAAAGATCCGATTGGTGTATTTCTCGTCAGCGTTCTTGGGGTGTGCCGATTCCGGTATTTTATGATGAAGCGACTGGGGAAGTTTTGCTAAATGCGGACACGATTAACCACGTTCAAGCTATTATTGCCGAAAAGGGTTCTGATGCTTGGTGGGAGTTGTCGGTAGAGGAGTTGTTACCGGAAGCATACCGCAATAATGGCAAGACTTACCGCCGGGGTACAGATACAATGGATGTCTGGTTTGATTCTGGTTCTTCTTGGGCGGCTGTGGCGAAGCAAAGACCGGAGTTATGCTATCCTGCTGATATGTATTTGGAAGGTTCTGACCAACATCGCGGTTGGTTTCAATCTTCTTTGTTAACTAGTGTCGCGGTTAATGGCATTGCACCTTATAAAACTGTGTTAACTCATGGTTTCGTCTTGGATGAAAATGGCCGGAAAATGAGCAAATCGGTGGGAAATGTGGTAGACCCTCAATTGATGATTCAAGGTGGGACTAACCAAAAACAACAACCTGCTTATGGTGCGGATGTTTTGCGGTTGTGGGTTTCTTCCGTTGATTATTCTGGTGATGTGCGGTTGGGTGGTAACATCATCAAGCAATTAGCGGATGTCAGAAATAAGATTCGCAACACAGCCCGGTTTTTATTGGGGAGTTTGCATGATTTTGATCCTCTCAAAGATGCTGTAGCTTTTGATGATTTGCCAGATTTGGATAAGTATATGTTACACCGCATTCGTGAGGTGTTTAATGAGGTGACGGACGCTTTTGATAGTTTCCAGTTTTTCCGCTTTTTCCAAACTGTGCAGAATTTCTGCGTTGTGGATTTGTCGAATTTCTATTTAGACGTAGCCAAAGATAGATTATATATCAGTTCGGCTGATGCTTTCCGTCGTCGAAGTTGTCAAACGGTTTTGCAAATTGCTTTGGAGAATTTAGCGATCGCCATTGCTCCTGTTCTATGTCATACTGCGGAAGATATCTGGCAATTTATCCCCTACGAAACACAATATAAATCAGTGTTTCAAGCTGGTTGGGTGCAGGTTGATGATAAATGGGAAAATACAGAACTAGCAGAATTTTGGAAAACACTGCGACGGATTCGTGGTGATGTAAATAAGGTTTTAGAACAAGCGCGGACAGAAAAGTTAATTGGTTCTTCTTTAGAAGCTATTGCATTGATTTATCTGAGTGATGAAAAATTACGCGCTGCGATTGAACCTTTGAATGTTAGCGGGAATGGAATTGATGAATTGCGGTATTTGTTCCTCACTTCTGAAGTGCAATTATTAGATTCTCCTGACGCATTAAAAGGATTAAAAACCCTTCGTGTTCAAGGTGAAGATAATTGGGATATTGGCGTAGTTAATGCCGCAGATTACGAACATGATGGAAAATCATATCAGAAATGCGATCGCTGTTGGAACTATTCCACCCATGTGGGTGAATCAGCAGAACATCCTTTACTGTGTGAACGTTGTATTCCGGCTTTAGCTGGAGAGTTCTAGAACAATAAGATCCCCGACTTCTGCCATCAATTTATAATTTGTTTATAATAGAAAAAAGAAGTCGGGGATCTGGATTAGAGTTTTTGGATTTTTGATTCACATTGTTGGAAAATATAATTTACCGCAGCAAATAATTTATCTAAATCTTGAATCATATACAGATTTTTATTCCGAGTAAACACATCACCAACCAACTTTCCAAATTGCCATATTTTCCCGTTAGAAACAATTCCAAAAACATCACTAACAAAATCATCATTAATCCTCTGAACTGCAATCATTTCTGCTAAACATTGACTCCAACCTTCTTCAAATTTGTCTTGTTTAGCTTCAACCATCAAAAAATAAGGTTTATCAAAAACAATTGTACTTAAAGAGTTTCGCTGTGTCACAGTATAATCAGGAATACCTGATAAATCCTCATCATAAGTTAATGCTTCATGACTCCAAAGAGTTAATTTACTTCGGTAAGGTTTCCATACTTCTTTCAATACTGGATAAATGAGATTTTCACAAATAGCATCTTCGGAATTATCAATAACTCCATCTGTAAATAGCAAATCTAATTCCTCCTTAAAAGATTCCTTAGCCGGAAATTCTACTTCCAACATAAAATTAGATTGCACATATTTGATTTGAAACTTTTTAATGACTGAACTAATACTTTTATAATTGCTAAATGCCATAAAATCCTGTCAATCCTAATTCAGAAAATATTGCGTTTCGTTCCATTGCTTCGCGTTCACGTTTTACAGCCTAGCGTTCGCGTAGCGTGGCGAAGGCATAACATAATTCATACCACATTTGCAAGAAATTTGTGAATACAATCATAGACGGAGCTTTCAAAGCTTTTGAACTATTAACCAGTGCCAATAGTGACGTTTTCCAGGTGATGACAATGACATTGTTTATCTCTGGAATAGCTACAGCCATTAGCGTTTTACTGAGACTACCATTAGGAATGTGGCGTTTCAAAAAGCGGTAGCAGATTTACAGCCATTCGCAATCAACCGTGCTACAGATGGAACCACTCAAAACGAGTGCTAGAATTCCTTCTGCGACTTATTTTTATGGTGGGTTTAATTCCTAGTTCGCGTTTCTTTTGGAGACGCACTCGCGTTCGCTATCTAAAACTGCTGTAACACGTATCTGGAAAGGCAAAAGCATCTAAATAATAAAATTAAATTATGTATATTCCCTGATTTTAACTCTCAAGCAGGGGGGAATTATGAGGATACTTACAGGAACAATATATTACGTAATATTTCGCTATATTAGCTATACATTTATTTATACTCTAAACTAGAGTAATCTTAAATGGAGGATGCCATTTAGACATCTGGTAGTCAATCCCGTTCCCTGCTATATATCCTCGCAACATCCTCAAACTCTCCGTGCATAAACAGAATGGGTTCTGAATTAAATAACAGTAGCTATTTAAGGAATCTCAGAATATGTTGGAAATTAAACGCAATCAAGACAATAGCCAAATTCATCAAGAAGCTTTAGTATTACCCTTTAATGCTGTGGGAATTGCAGATATTCCCCTAGTAGGTGGTAAAAACGCTTCCTTAGGGGAAATGATTCAACAACTGAGTTCCCAAGGTGTGAAAGTTCCCACGGGATTTGCGACTACGGCTTATGCTTATAGATACTTTATTACTGGGGCTGGTTTAGAAGTAAAACTGAGAAAGATTTTTGCAGATTTAGATGTGGAGGATATGGCTAATTTGCAAGAATGTGGCAAACAAGCCAGATCATTAATGTTAGAAACCCCATTTCCGCTAGAATTGCAAGAAGCGATCGCTAGATCCTATCAAAGTTTATGTCAAGAATATAGTATAGATACTGATGTGGCTGTTCGTTCTAGTGCCACAGCCGAAGACTTACCAGATGCTAGTTTTGCGGGACAACAGGAAACTTACCTGAATGTTCATGGCATCAAAGGTGTATTAGAATCTTGCCATAAATGCTTTGCTTCTATCTTCACAGACAGGGCAATTTCCTACCGACAAATGAGAGGTTTTGATCATTTTGAAGTAGCGCTATCAGTCGGTATCCAAAAAATGGTACGTTCAGATTTAGCATCTTCTGGGGTGATGTTTTCCATAGACACCGAAACAGGTTTTCAAAATGCTGCTTTAATTACTGCTGCTTATGGTTTGGGTGAAAACATCGTTCAAGGTGCAGTTAACCCCGATGAATATTTGGTATTTAAACCAACTTTAAAACAAGGATATAAACCCATTCTCCAAAAACGGTTGGGAACAAAAGAAATTAAAATGGTTTATGATCTAGGTGGGTCAAAATTAACTAAAAATATTTCTGTTCCTCAACTTGAACGTCATCAATTTGCCCTCAATGATCAAGAAATCCTCCAACTAGCAGAATGGACTTGTATCATTGAAGATCATTATTCCCAAGTTCGGGGAATAGCCACACCAATGGATATTGAATGGGCAAAAGATGGGATAACTGGAGAATTATTCATTGTCCAAGCTAGACCAGAAACCGTTCAATCTCAAAAATCAAAAACCGTTCTCAGGACTTATCAACTCCAAGAAAAAAGTCAAGTTTTATTAACTGGTCGTAGCGTAGGCGAAATGATAGGTCTTGGTAAAGCTAGAGTAATTTTAGATGTCCCAGAAATTAATCTTTTTCAAGCCGGAGAAGTGTTAGTTACTAACCGCACAGACCCGGACTGGGAACCGATTATGAAAAAAGCCAGTGCGATTGTCACTAACTCTGGGGGACGGACTTGTTTTGATGGAGAGACAAAAATTCTCACCAATCAAGGTTTTATGACCATTCAGCAGATTTATGAACAAGGATATCAAGGATTATCAACTTTAGCCCTGAACACTAAAACCCATCAAATGGAATGGAAACCAATTACAGATGCCATGAAACGGACATCTCAAACAATTGGTGTGAGTGTATCTCAAACTAGGAAAGTTACAGATAATATCTTACGATTAACTCCTGATCATAAAATGGTCAACCTTCGGAATGGTGAATATACCAAAACTGAGATTCAAGAAATGTTAGATACTCAGGAAATGGTGCTTGTCTCTCAGAATATTCCCACATTAGGAGACAACAAAAATCAAAAAGCTGATTTAGCTTATCTGATTGGGGGAATCATCACAGACGGTTCAATTTACACTAGTCGAACTCATGGGGAAGTTCAGTTTATTCAAAAATGTTTACCAGAAAAACAAGCATTCATAGCTACTATGAATGACAAAATGAATGCTATTTATGGTAAATCTTTTACTCCTTGTGAAAAAGCAGTATCATCAGGTTATATCCGGGGAAAACAGGTAAAAGGACAAGCTACAGCCTATCGTGTTTATTCTAAAGTCATAGCTTACGACTTAAAAGAAAAAGAACAACAGATTACTCAAATTCTCCTGGAAAATACTTCAGAAGTTTCCTATCACTTTTTGGGGGGTGTAATTGATGGTGATGGTTGCTATGCTAAGAACCGGATTAACATCTATATCTCTGAAGAGAACTTATTACAAGCTGTGATTATTGCTTGTTTGAAAATCAATACAGTTCCTCAAGTTACTAGAAATCGTCATATCTACAATGTTCAAATTGTAGAAAAATTAGAGCAAATTTTACAATATACTCAACGAGTTAAGGGAGAAGTTACTTCAAGAACTATTCAAACTCGATTTTTCGCTGCTAATCAACTATTTGGTGACAATGTAATCGGTCAAATTAAACTTAGAAAAGATAAAAACTTACTTATTTCCGATAAACAACTGCGGGAAACAGATCAATTTGAGGAACTTCTAAAAGGTGATCTTCGGATGCAACGAGTTTTTAAAGTTGCAGATGCAGTAGAATCTGAAGTTTATAACATTACTGTTGCAGATCATCATAATTATCTAGTGTTTACGAGTAAATATACTCCTGTAGTTGTTTGTAACTGTCATGCAGCAATTATTGCCAGAGAAATGGGAATTCCGGCTATTGTGGGTTGTGGAAATGCGACTACAGTTTTAGAAACTGGACAAGAGATTACTGTGAGTTGTGCGGAAGGGGAAACAGGTCAAGTTTATGCAGGTTTATTAAACTTTGAAATTCAAGAATTACCATTAGATAACTTACCTCGAACCCGCACTAAAATTATGATGAATGTGGGTAATCCAGAAGAAGCTTTAGGTTTGACAGCAATTCCTAATGACGGTGTTGGTTTAGCGAGAATGGAATTTATCATTGCTAATCATATTAAAGCCCATCCTTTAGCATTATTACATTTTGACGAATTAGAAGACGAACTTGCCAAATATAAAATTAGCGAATTAACGGCACAATATGAAGATAAAGCCGAATTCTTTATTGCCAAATTAGCGCAAGGTATAGGCACAATTGCCGCCGCATTTTATCCCAAACCTGTAATTGTCCGTTTATCTGACTTCAAAAGTAATGAATATGCCAACCTTTTAGGAGGTAGACAATTTGAACCCAAAGAAGAAAATCCCATGATTGGTTGGCGTGGTGCTTCTCGTTATTATGATCCTCGTTATCGTGAAGGTTTTGCATTAGAATGTCAAGCTATGAAACGGGTACGAGAAGAAATGGGTTTAACCAATATGATTCTCATGGTTCCCTTTTGTCGCACTCCCGAAGAAGGAAAACGAGTATTAGCAGAAATGGCAAAAAATGGCTTAGTTAAAGGCGAAAATGGCTTAGAAGTTTACGTCATGTGCGAGTTACCCAGTAACGTTTTATTAGCTGATGAATTTAGTCAGGTTTTTGATGGTTTCTCCATTGGTTCTAATGATTTAACCCAATTAACATTAGGATTAGATCGAGATTCTGAATTAGTGGCACATTTATTTGATGAACGCAATGAAGCTGTTAAAAGAATAATAGCAAAAGCCATAACTACTGTTAAACAAAATAATCGCAAAATTGGTATTTGTGGACAAGCGCCCAGTGATTATCCAGAATTTGCTCGTTTTTTAGTTGAACAAGGTATAGATTCTATTAGTCTCAACCCTGATTCTGTGATTAAGACAATGTTAGAAATTGCGAAAGCAGAAACAGGGGAATAGGGGAATAGGGGAATAGGTAATTGGTAATTGGTAATTGGTAATTGGTAATTGACGGGCGAAGCATTTGGAGAACTATTTTTGGCAATGACCGATAATTTATCTTCCAAATGCTTCGCCCCTACTAACAACTAACAACTAACAACTGACCAATATGCAAACAAAAAATGTAGAGTTGGATCTCTCAGATCCTTGTTTTTTACTTACCACATTACAAGAACTTCGTCAATCTGTTGATCAGGAAGGCAGGGAAATATTTGAACGCTGGAAAAAGCAAATTCACCGACAATCTTTTATTAATAGTAGTCTCAATCTTGCCTATTATCTGGCACTGAGAAGACACGATTTACGAGAACTGCAAGCGGCTTTAATGCCTTGGGGTTTGTCCTCATTGGGGAGGATAGAAGCTAAGGTTTTACCAACTTTAGATGCGGTGATTGCCACCTTACAGGCAGTTTGTCGCACAGATAATGATTCTATCATTATACATCCACCTTTGGACGCATTTTTTGAGGGCGATCGCCTTCTCCAACAAAATACCGAAGATTTATTTGGTAACACCCTCGATAACCGTCGAGTTAGAATCATGGTAACGTTGCCAAATGAAGCCGCTACCAATTACGAATTTCTGCGGGATATCATTCGGCAAGGGACCAATTGTGTGAGAATTAATTGCGCCCATGATACTCCCGGTGAATGGTTAGCCATGATTAACAATGTCAAACAAGCAGAATTAGAATTAGAATCTTCTTGTAAAATTCTTATGGATTTGAGTGGTCCTAAAACCAGAATTAAATTTGTTCTTACCCCCAGTCCCAAACAACGAATATTTCAAGGTGAATCTCTCCTCCTTACCCATGAGTTACCCACTACTATTGATTCTGAATTTTTTCAAGCCAGTTGCACAATTCCAGAAGTATTAAAACAACTGAAAATTGGTACAATAGTCTGGATTGATGATGGCCGGATTGGTGCTTGTGTTGAGTCAATTACATCTGAGGGAGTATGGTTAAAAATTACCCATGCCCGTCTCAAAGGTGAAAAACTATTACCAGAAAAAGGCATTAATTTTCCTGACACTGAATTACATTTGAGTTCTTTAACAGAAAAAGATCAACAAGATTTAGATTTTATTACCACTCATGCTAATCAAGTTAATATTATCGGTTATTCCTATGTGCAAACACCCGCAGATATTCAGCTTTTACAACAGGAATTAGCGGTAAGATTACCAGAAAATTCTCCCAGACCTGCCATAGTGGCGAAAATCGAAACACCCTTAGCCGTTAGCAATTTGCCAGAATTAATTATTCAAGCCGCCGGCAAACAACCTTTTGGAATTATGATTGCCAGAGGAGATTTGGCGCTGGAAATCGGTTATCAACGACTGGCGGAAATTCAAGAAGAAATACTATGGTTATGTGAGGCTGCCCATATCCCCGTAATTTGGGCAACTCAAGTCTTAGAAAATCTCGTCAAACACGGAATGCCGTCACGGGCAGAAATCACTGATGCGGCCATGTCAGAACGGGCAGAGTGTGTCATGCTCAATAAGGGTGATTATATTATTGAAGCTGTGGCTATTTTAGATGATGTTCTCACGAGAATGCAAGCCCACCAAGTTAAAAAAACACCCCAACTACGGGCTTTACATTCTTGGTAATTGGTAATAGAAAATAGACATCTGGTGAAAATTAAATATGCGTGACTTACAACCCTTGTAGAGAGGTTCCATGGAACGTCTCTACATTCTTTTCTAGAGATGTCTAATATATCCAAAGTTCTCTCCTGCCAATGTGGTTACAAAACTATATATTTTTAATTGTGAATACTCACAATTTGAAATGTTTACAAAATTAAAGTTTCATATATAGAATATTAAGGGTACAATCTAATTAATTGCTCAAAAATCAATTAAATGATTTGGTTAAATTGTACGTAATTTTTTGAAATACATTTTCTCACTCCAAACCCTTGCTATCCATATCTATCAAATTTATTAACTAATGATCTGTAGATTTTAATCGGTATGACATTAGTTACAGTATCATCTACTAATCAGATTAACCAATGGACGCATTCACTAACAGATTTAACCGAAAATTGATTAATTTACCTAATTTACATCAAATTATTCATTATTCTCCCTTAACTATTAGTCCTGATAGTTGTGTGATGGATGCTATTAACTTGATGAATCAACAACAAGATCATAAAGTTACAGTTAATAACCTGATTCATCAAGTAACCGACTATGTGTTAGTAGTAGAGGGAAAGCAATTACAAGGAATATTTACTATTAAAGATGTATTGAGAGTAATTACCTTAAATACCGACCTATCAGCGGTAAAAATGGCGGACGTGATGACTCAGCCGCTAATTACTCTCAAATATTCAGCATCTGAGCATATTTTGACAGTGTTTGCACTTTTACAGCAGCATTCTATTCACTATTTACCAATAGTAGATGATAAAGACAACTTAATCGGTATTGTCACCGAGGCAAACTTGCTGCAAGCCTTAAATATAGAAAAAATGATTGGTGTGGTTGAGGCATTGCAGGAAAATTTGCTAGATTTGAAGACAGAACACATACCAATTAATGAACAACTGGAAGTAATCCGTAAGCAAACTCATAATCATTTACAAGAATGGGCAAAAAAACAAGTTGACGAGAATTTACAAATTAATCGAGAACTGCAAGAAACTTTAGAAGAACTGCAAATTGCCGAAGAAGAACTACGTCAACAAAATGAACAACTAATCTATTCTCGGCAAATTACTGAAGCAGAACGACTGCGTTATCAAAATTTATTTGAATTTGCACCTAATGGTTATTTAGTAACTGATGCTTTAGGGATAATTCAGCAAGCTAATCATGGGGCAGCATCCTTACTATCTGTCCGTCAAGATCATCTTGTTGGCAAACCATTAGTAGTTTTTATTGCTGAAGAAGATAGTTCTCAATTTTTATCTCGGTTAAAAAAATTGCATGAATTCCAGGAATGGGAAATGAATTTCCGGTCCCGTAAAGGTTTACTCTTTTCTGCTAGTGTGAGAGTAAATTCTATGGTTGATAATGAGGGTAAACGGACTGGTTGTTTATGGTCAATATCTGATATTAGCGACAGGAGAAAATTAGAAGCAGCACTCCGTCAAGATAGCGATGTCTTGGAAGTTCGGGTAAAAGAACGCACGGCAGAATTAGTGATTGCCAATAAGCGATTGCAAGAAGAAATCATTGAACGGAAACATATTCAAGCGTCCTTACAAGAAAGTGAAGCCCGACTCACCTTAGCACTAGAAGCAGGTAATATTGGGATCTGGGATTGGCATATCCAAACCAATGAAACTCTCTGGTCTCCTACCATGGGTTTAATGTATGGTTTACCTCTCAATAGTTCCTGTCCTAGTATTGAAGACTCTCTCAATTTAATCTATCCTGAAGACCGTCAGCATTTTCAAAACTGTGTCAGTCATTCCCTGGAGAAAAAAGTTGATTTTGTCTGTGAACATCGGATAGTGGATTGTGATGGTAAGTAGGTCGGCGGAAAAGTTTCTAACTATGTAACGAAAAGTTAAGAATGGTTATTTTTGTTAAAATGAATACGTTCTGTACTGTATTGT
>NZ_LJOQ01000058.1:58999-86633 GCF_001672255.1 Anabaena sp. AL09 | reverse complement strand
CTTCCCGAACTCAGAGGTGAAACGCTGCTGCGGCGACGATAGTTTAGGGGTAGCCCTCCGTGAAAATAGCTCGATGCCAGGTTTATTATTTCAACTAAAAAACCCTTCTCTATGAGATAATGGAGAGGGGTTTTTTATCATTTATAAAAGCAATTTTAGTCTCAAAACCACTTTATATTAAATAAATTCTTAAACCACTTATCCTTCCCCATGATAGATTTGCCAATGGGATGAGATGGAAAATCTCTTACATCCATACTGAAGAACCCCCATATTGGTTTGATTATTAATGTATTGATAATCATAGATATGGAAATTAACAACAACATTAATAACAAACAAACTAAGCTAATTGGGGAAATCAAGGGATAAAATAACCATACTGACGGACTATGTTCAATAGTGTTAAAACCCCGCCAGGAAGAATCTTTACTCGTATCAAAAAATAAAAGATTGCGACAATCCAATACAAGACCAACGGTGGCACTTAAAATACACCCAACGGGAATTCCTATGACAAAATATTGGATTGAATCAGAAGTTACACTTTTATTTTGGAAAGACATCCAAAGCAGTATTGCATTTCCTGTGAATAAACCAAGTAATAGCCAATTGAAGATAAATTTCCACCGAAATCCGACTTGATCTTCATCCATTTTGTGTTCTTCCTGTGAATCCTTATAATTAATTCTCAGGTGAACTTTAAGTAAGGAAGTAAAATTCACTTTTCTTAAAATTCACCAGCTAATGAAAAGGCGCGAAATTTACTGTTTAGTTGTAGTATTTGCTCCTGTCTTTCCATTGTTGAAACGCCCAATCACGCGAAAAATAGCCAGATTAGTCCGAAACAATGGTCATTGTTATTTTCCTAAAGTCCACCCCGTCCCTTTACATTTCACGCATTGCTGCATCTCTCTTGGAGCGCCAGGAGGACACTTGACTTGGCCTGTCCCACCACAGATATCGCATTTACGCTCCATTCTTTCTTTTGGATTCTCTGAAGGCTTCTCATTTGACATGACTGACCCCTAATTAATTTTGCACAGACAATTCACATTGAGTCAAAGTTTATTATTCCTTGTTGTCATCTGTCTATTGGAAAACATCTGATTTTATCGGGAGATTTATTACAAAATTTTACGATTTTATACGTAAAATATCGGTAAAAATAGGATTATTGTTTGCTATAATTACTGAAACCTTTACCCTATATAGTTTTTATGACTGTAGACGAAGTTGTAAAATTTGTTGATAAAATGGTATTTGAAAAAACGGGAAAACATCTAGATGATATCCAAACTGCTGTAGTTGAAGGTACATGGAAAAGACAAACTTATGATTATATTGCCAGCGAATATAATCTTTCTAGCAGTCATGTAGGAGATGTAGGATCTGAATTATGGCAACTTTTATCGGAAATATTACATGAAGATATAAAAAAAACTAATTTTCGTTCTACATTGGAAAGGATATATATTAAATCATCTCAAATGCCAAATATTTATATTGGTAATAATCATTTTAATTTTAATTCGCAAACATTAAATCAATCTGATAAAGAAGATGATAAAAGTAATATAAATACTGAATCTAAATTATCTATTTACGACTTAACTCTAGCTCCTGAAATTATAAAATTTCATCAACGTGGAACAGAATTAGAAAAACTCTCTGATTGGATATTTAAGCAAAATACTCGTTTGATTTCAGTATCAGGATTATATGGAATTGGTAAAACTACTTTAGTTAAAAAATTTATTGATTTAAACTTACATAAATTTGCAGTGGTTATTTGGAGAAGTTTAAAATATCCTCAACCTTTAGATTTATTTGTTAGAGGGTGTTTGAATGTTTGTCAAGAAGAACCTCAAGGAACTTTAGATAAACAATTAAAGCAATTATTTAATATTCTTACACAGCAGAAATGTTTAATTATCCTTGATGATTTACAAAATATATTTATCCCTGTTAAATTTGCAGGACAATACAAAGTTGAATATCAAGATTATCAAAACTTTTTTACTATGATAACAGAGATTAAACATCAAAGTCATGTAATTGTGATTAGTCAAGAACAATGTTCAGAAATGGAATACTTAGATGATGAATTATGTCCGATTAAGTCTTCAGAGCTATCAGGATTATATAATGTTGATATTCTCCAAAATAGAGGATTAAAAGATGAAAATAATTGGTTAAACTTAATTGATTTATATGCAGGTAACTTGATTGATTTAAAAAGTGTGAGTATCTTAATTAACAAGAATTACGATGGTCAAGTTGCTGATTTTTTAGCTGAGAATACTTTGCATATTACTAATCAGATGCAATCTCGTTTTAGGGATGTGTTGAACCATTTATCACCCCAAGAAAAAGAAATAGTATGGCATTTAAGTAAGTTTGATATACCTATTACTAGAGACTCTTTAAAAGAGGGTTTAAATTTATCTGTTGTTGATTTTAATAATGGGTTACAGTCTTTACAAGAAAGGTATTTAGTAAGGAAAGTAAGAAATAATACAATCTTGTTTCAATTATCTTCAGTTTTTAGGGAATATGTAAGAAATTATTGTCAAGATTTAGGTCATATTTGTTGATATATTTTAAAACAGTTAGATCAGATAATTCCTAGTTACTTGCTATATGCAATATCGTCGTTTTGGTAAAACTAATTTACATCTTTCTGTTTTTTCCTTGGGAACAATGCGCTATTTAACTGATAGTGAAAATGTCCAACAGACCATTGAAAAAGCTTTATCTTTAGGAATTAATCATTTAGAAACAGCTAGAGGTTATGGTGATAGTGAAGCATATTTGGGTAAAGCTATAAAAGCTGGTTTATCAGTACCCCGTAATCAAATTTATATTACTACTAAAATTCCCCCAACACCAGATGCTGACACTATGCGTCGGTATATTGATGAATCTTTAAATCGCTTGAATTTAGATTATCTGGATTGTTTAGGAATTCATGGATTAAATACTTGGCAACATTTAGAATGGGTACAAGCTAAAAATGGCTGTATGCAAGCTGTGGAGGAAGCTATTAATGATGGGAGAGTGCGACATATTGGGTTTTCTACTCACGGTTCATTAGATGTAATTTTAGCAGCTATAAATACAGATTTTTTTGAATTTGTTAATCTTCATTATTACTATTTTTTTCAACATAATGCCCCTGCAATTCAGTTAGCAACAGAAAAAGATATGGGCGTTTTTATTATTTCTCCTGCGGATAAGGGCGGAAAATTATATACTCCACCCCAAACTTTAAAAGAACTCTGTTATCCATTCACACCATTAAATTTAAATTATCGTTTTTTGCTAAGTGATAACCGCATTAATATTTTGAGTATAGGACCAGCAAAACCAGAAGAGTTAGTAATATCTCCAGAACTTTTTGATCATCCAAATGAATTAACTAAAGCTGAAATTGATATTTTTGAAAAATTAGAAAATCAGCAAAATGATGTTTTACTAACTGATAAATGTAGTCAATGTTATGATTGTTTACCTTGCCCAGAAAATATTCATATTCCCGAAGTTTTAAGATTACGAAATTTAGCCCTAGCTTATGATATGAAAGATTATGGAGAATACCGTTATGGAATGTTTGAAAATGCCGGTCATTGGTTTCCAGGGATGAAAGCTAACCGTTGCACAGAATGTGGTGATTGTTTGCCCAAATGTCCAGAAAATTTAGATATTCCTACTTTGCTAAAAGATACCCATGAAAGATTGCAGGGGAAAGCAGGAAGAAGATTATGGGGATAAATCCAAAATCTAAAATCTAAAGTTATTTAACTTTTACTTCTTCAACTTCTGCTAATGTTTCCATAGTTAGCGGTGTAGACTGACTAGCACCAGAAAGAAGTTTTAAAAGATTAGGACGGGAATCATATAATAGATAGATAATGCGATCGCCTATTTCCCATTCTTGAGTAGCCGACATTACCTGTAAACGTTCTTGTCTTTCTAACAACAGTGGTACTAAAATCCCATCTCGAATTTTTTCTTGTATATGTTCTTGTTGAGAGTCAAATTCTGCCGCATTTAATGTAGTTGTTCCCAGCTTCACCTGTCCATTCATCAAATATTCATTCCAAGTTTTTACTGGTAAATCAGAGACAAAAGCTTGATCAACTTTACTATTCTCCGAAGGAGATCCTTGAGGATGTCGGGGGAATATGGCTAAAACACGGGGAGGATTAAATTCCTCAGCAGCCCGTTGAGCTAAAACAAAATTCACTTCACCATTACTCGTGATAGCTAAAAAAGTCCCCATTGAACCAATCCCAGCTTCTTCCAGTATTTCCCCGTCCAAAGCACTACTAGCAATTACTCGGAGATTTTGGGCTTCAGCTTGGGCTAAACGTTCCGGGTCAGTATCAATCATCACTACACTTTCTCCCCGTTCTTGAAAAAAGCGGGCAATTAATAAACCCAAGGGATTACAGCCCACAATTACCGCCCCAGTTGCATCTTTAGAGGTAATTCGTAACCATTTAACCAACCAGCCAGCGGTTAAACCTTGGCAAAAAACCGTCATGATAATTGTCAAAAAGACTAAAGCTTTAATCGAATCACCACCATTAACGCCCCTCTGCGTCAGTAAAATCGCAAATAAAGACGCTACAGAGGCGGAAACTATGCCTCTGGGTGCAACCCAACTTAAAAATAGTTTCTGTCGCCAATTTAGATCACTATTCCAAGTACACAAAATAATGTTAATGGGGCGAACGACAAACATTAACACCAAAACGGTGAATAAACTCCCCCAACCTAAAGCCAAGACACTGGCAATAGATAAATCAGCCGCTAGGAGGATGAATAATACAGAAACGCTGAGAATTGTCAGTTGATTTTTAAAGCTTCGCAATAAACGCTCTTCGGGAACTGAAGAGTTAGTAAAAACCGCACCTGCTACTACTGTGGTCATAATTCCCGATTCAGAGCGAATCATTTGCGCTAGGGCAAACAACACCCATAAAACTGCCAGTACAACCAGATTTTTCAGTTCAAAGGAAATGAAATTGGCGCGTTTAAACATCCAACTCATTAAATATCCACCAACGCCACCAATGCCCGCACCCACAGCGAAACGTAAAATTAGACCAATAATGGCATTAATGGGGTCTGTATCACCGTTTAAAATCGTATCCAGGACAACGTAAGCCAGGATAGCTCCCACTGGATCTATTAAAACTCCTTCTCCTTCTAATAGCGTTGCTACTTGTCTATCTACGTTAATTTGTTGAATTAATGGACCAATTACGGTCGGTCCGGTGACAACAACAATGGACGCATAAAGAACTGCTATATTCCACGGAAATTCGCCTAGCCAGTGGGCAGCAAGACTTCCCCCTAGTAGGGTGATCAGGGTTCCCAGGGTGACGAGTAACTGGAGACTGAGGGAAACTTTGCCCAACTCCTGCCGATCTAATTTGAGTCCACCTTCAAACAAAATGATTGCTGTTGCTAGGGAAACAATCACTTCCAATCCTGTGCCTAGTAAATGCGGTTGTAATATTCCCAGCCCGTCTTTACCTAAAAGGATGCCTAAGAGGAGTAGTAAGACGATGCTGGGTAGTTTGAAATATGCAGCCATTACCTGGGCGCTAATGCCTGCAAAAACAGTGATCACCATCTGGAGGGTGATTTCAAAAGGTGCTTCCATATTGTAGATTTTGAGCCATTGATTTCAAAATCCTCTCTAAAGAATCATAAATATTAACTTTACAGAAATATAGTGGCAAGTTTGAACGCCCTGTAGCAGAAACTAGAAATTTCTCAAGAATTTATTGTTTTTGACAAAAGGACAGGGTTAATAGTCCAGAAATATTCCCCCTGCTCCTTACTTTGTGGCTTCTTCACCTCCTCTAAAAAAATCTTTCCAAAACCTCTTGACATTCTCAAAAAAACCCGCTATATTATTAAAAGTGAAGAGAAACCAGCCCCCATCGTCTAGAGGCCTAGGACACCTCCCTTTCACGGAGGTAACAGGGATTCGAATTCCCTTGGGGGTATTATAAGAGGGATGGAGGAAGAATTTTTCTTTTTCTGTCCCTTTGATGTTTTTATGATTCCTATGTTGGAATATTTACAAGATTTAATTTTGTTATACTCAATACGGCTCAATAGG
The DNA here is from genome assembly GCF_001672255.1 of Anabaena sp. AL09. NCBI lineage: Bacteria > Bacillati > Cyanobacteriota > Cyanophyceae > Nostocales > Nostocaceae > Anabaena > Anabaena sp. AL09. The sequence continues at coordinate 80,491 of NZ_LJOQ01000058.1, read as the reverse complement.
TAGGGGTTTAGCACTGCTAAACCCTTACACATCCAAGTTCTTTGTAATCTTGCAAAAGTCCATTTCCCAACAGTGTTTAGTATGGACTATTGTGTCAATTGCTTGTATATACCACAGGCTAATTACTACACGATTAGTTTACAAATCTTCATTGAGACGGTGTTTAATAATTTATACTATGCAGTGTAATTATTCAGGAGCTAGGAAAGAAATAGCCAACAATTACCGCTATATTATAAACAATTAATCATGGAAACATCAAATTTTGTTTATATTTATGATGGCAAAGTCTAAAAAGTTTCGTTGGCAAAAAACTAAATATTCTACCTTATCCCGAAAAATAGACATTTTCAGGGCTGCGGCTAAATTTATGTTATTTCTGTGGTGGGATAGTATTTTTCCTCAAGATTCTTTAGAACATAAGAAAAACCGCGCTACTTGGTTGGTGAATACTTTAATTGATTTAGGTGCTACTTTTATTAAAATTGGTCAAACTTTGTCCACTCGTGCCGATTTATTGCCCTTAGAATATATAGAAGCTTTGGGAACTTTACAGGATCAAGTTCCGGCTTTTAGTAGTCAAGAGGCAATTAATATGATTGAATCAGAATTAGGTAAACCTCTACAATTTATCTATAAAGAATTTGAATTTAATCCTTTGGCTGCTGCTAGTTTAGGTCAAGTTCATAAAGCGACATTATACTCTAACGAAGAGGTGGTTGTTAAAGTTCAACGTCCGGGTTTAGAGGCTTTATTTAATTTAGATTTTAAAATATTATTACAGTTAATTAAGTTTTGCAATAAATATTTTGCTGGGGTAAGAAAGTATAATTTACAATCAATTTACAATGAGTTCTTTGATTTGTTATTTCAAGAAATTGATTATATTCAAGAGGGTAAAAATTCTGATAAATTCAGAGATAATTTTCATGGATATCCGCGAATTATTGTCCCTAAAGTCTATTGGCAATATACGACAACGAAGATATTAACTTTAGAATATAAACCGGGAATTAAAATTAATGATAAAGCGGCTTTGGAAGCCTGCGGAATTAATATTCATCAGGTAAATGAAACGGGGATTTGTTGTTATTTAAAGCAACTATTACAAGATGGTTTTTTCCAAGTTGATCCCCATCCAGGGAATATGGCAGTCAATCCAGATGGTAGTATTATCTTCTATGATTTTGGCATGATGGCAGAAATCGGAATTTTGGATAAAGATCAAATGATTAAAACCTTTTTTGCTATTTTAAAAAAGGATAGTAATGAGGTTGTAAATACTTTAATGAGTATGGGATTACTTGAACCTGTCCCAGATATGACTCCAGTAAAAAGATTAGTCACATTTTTATTAGATAAATTCACCGATAAACCTTTAGATATTAAAGCATTGAGTGAGGTAAAAATTGAACTTTATGAAATGTTTGAACAGCAACCATTTCGCTTACCTGCTCAAATGACATTTATTTTAAAAGCTATAACTACATTAGATGGTATTGCCAGGACTTTAGAGCCTCAATATAATCCTACAGTATTATCCCAGGCATTTATCAAAAGTCTGGCAGTCACAAAAAGTAAAGGAAGTACAATCGCTCAATTAAGCCATCAAGCTAGGGATTTTATTCAATATCAACTGACAAAACCGAATAAAACCGAAGTTTTAGTTAAGAAATTAGAGGAAAGAATTGAAAGGGGAGAGTTACAACTAAGAGTTAAAAATGTTGAAAGCGATCGCATATTAGGACGAATTTATCTAGCAGTCAAAACATTAATTTATGCTTGTTTAACAGGGTTTAGTCTGTTGACGGGGTTAATTTTGATCATCGTCAAGTATCATAATTGGGCGATCGCAATTTTTTGTGTATGTGCTTTTTGTCTATATTTATTAGTTAAATCGTTAATGAAATTAGCAGTGATAGAGAAAATAGAAAAAATGGGTAAAAAGTAGCTAAGTAAGGATTGCAGACTATTAGGTGAACATGATATTTGAGAATTTGATATTGAGTGAATCTGACATTTAGGATATCCTGTCTCGAAGTAGAGATAAACCGTAATTCCTCTATAATTAACCCGGAAATCTCAGGCTTTGCATCCGAATTAACACGGTAAACCTGAATTAATCCAGGAAATTGTCTTAAATAAATCTAAAAATTAGTATTTTACCCAGTTACTAAGGTAGCGTCTGGGTAAAATTAACTAAAATTACCGACTAATCAAGCAAACTCTCAAGACTCAGAGGAACCATATCACCATTCCTCGTCAATCCCAATAACATTGACTGTTGTGATGCAATTAATTTACCTGTGAGGACACAACGCTCATCTTGTTGGGCTACAGCAGCAATACTAGCGCGAATATCAGATTTAGAAAAACGCGGTTTCCACTCACCTGATTTTTGCTGGATATAATTCCAGAGAATATCTCGAATTAGAGACTGATATCCCTGATTACCAGCGATATCTTTAAGTTTCTCCTTGAGTTTCCGTTCTAGACGAATACTGGTAACTTCCATATCAGTTGTTGGGGTGCGTGTAATGGTCTGCATGATTTTTTCTCCTTATAGGTATAGACAGGATAGTAATACAAGTGTAGTATGTTTAAAGGAATGTTCAATAGGTGAAATTTTCTGTGAAATCCATTTATCCCATCTCTACCTCTTCACAAGCAACCAAACGCCTCGGCAGTTGGGAATTTGCTGCTGCGGACGTGGAGAATTTATTTATGGGCAAGGATAGCCAACATCAAGGGCAAAGAACAAAAGGCAATTATGATTTTAAATATCCCAGCATGAATTTGCTGAATACAAAACCACAAATAGAGATCAAACGCGGGAGGTACAGGTAAAGAAATGCTGTACCAAAATAAGACGAAAACCATCAGGTCAATTGTTAACCCCCGCAGCGTCTAAGACAGAACCGGGGGTTTTTTTATAAGGAGTTAGGCTGTGACAAGCGCAATCCAAGTATTAGAGCAATCTGTAGTCGTGTTTTCCCAGAATTACTTACCACTGTGTCGGATAAATATCAAGCGGGCGATAGTGTTGCTAGTCAGCAATAAAGCCGAACCATTAGAATTTTCGACAGAAGACGGTTGGTTAATTCACTCATCTCGATTTGTGCTGTCTGTACCCAAGCACATCCGCTTAACAATTGCTGCTACGGAACGAATGTGGAAAATTCCGCCAGTCAATCGTCGGGAGGTTTTACGACGAGATCATAGCAGTTGTCAATATTGCGGTACTAACAAACATCTCACCCTAGATCATGTTATCCCCCGATCTAAAGGTGGCCGACATACTTGGGATAACGTAGTCATAGCCTGCGAAAAATGTAACTCTCGCAAAGGCAATAAAACACCCGCTGAAGCTGGAATGCCTTTGCGGAAATTACCGAAAGCACCTATTCACCCAACGGTGATATTTGCTGAGAAGTTTTGGAATGATATGCAAGCAAACCTGGAATAACAGGAGAGCAAAAGGAATGCTGAAATTAACTTACACCGAAAACTGTTTTTATTTAGAGTGTCTCACTCAATCTCTTGAGGAATGGGTAGCCCAAAGAGTGATTTTGGCACTGCGTGTCAGTCAAACTTTGCGGATTGAACCCACCACAGCTTCCTTTATGCTACCTCTTGATTTGCCAGGAGTAGAAAGACTAAAAGCCGAAGTAAATCGCCATGATAGTGAAATTATGGGCTTATCTAACTGTGATCCTGAATACTTAGAAGTTACCCTCGATGGTTCTTGGTTATCTGATGGTAATCATGATGCTGTCGGTGTATTTGTCACCACTATGAGCTATAGCACGGAGTTTTTTTTGTATAAACTTTGGCAAGAGTCTCAAATTTGTGCTTCTGTGGTCACTGAGTAAGGATGATCATGGCTGCATTTCTAAAAGTTCAGGAACTGTAACAAATCGGTAGCCTTGCTGTTTGAGTCCGCTGACGATTGCTGGCAAGGCTTTGACTGTTCTTTCCCGATTTCCGCCACCATCGTGCATTAACACAATTGCGCCGGGTTTAGCATCTCTGATCACATTTTTCACAAATACTTGATATTTTGCCCGCGGATCGGTGTCTGCTGAAGTCACTGACCACATAACAACGGAGTTTTTCTGACTTTTAGCATAAGCAGCTAATCCGTTGTTTAAATAGCCTCCAGGGGGACGGAAAAATGATGTTTTGACACCTGTTGTTTTATAGATTAATTCATTTGTTTTTTCAATTTCACTTTTAGCTGTGGCTTCATCCATCTTTCGATACCAATGATGCCAAGTATGATTACCAATAGCATGGCCTTCAGCTACAACTCGTTTAGCAATTTCGGGATTTTCTTGTAAGGCACTTCCTACCCAAAAGAATGTAGCTTTTACATTATTTCGTTTGAGGATATCTAACATTTCTGCGGTGGTTTTTGGCCAGGGACCATCATCAATAGTTAAAGCAATTACTTTCTCTTTATTGCTGGGTTCAACTTTATAGATAGTTTTTGCTTGATATTTAGCTGGGACAGTAAAATCTAGGTTTTCAACTTTAGTTAGTAGTTGTGATTTGGGATTAATTTGATTAGTCGGAATGGCAACTTTTAAGGGTTCGTTATTGGTTTTTAATTGGCGTGGATTTGGGATGTTAGTACAAGCTGTAAAAGACAATGCTATTGCGGCAATAGCAATTACTTTTAGTCTTTTATTGTGGTTATTTGTGGGAAAGGAATTATAATTTTTGGGCATAAAGTTCTGTGATATATTCTCCAGGTTGGGAAATTGAAATCTTCCAAAATTAATAAAAAACTTAGTTGGGTAAGGATTTGACTAAATCGGCAGTTAGAAACTGCATTTACAAAAGTCATCAAAAGCGGGGTTTCGCAACTTCTAGGATTTTTTTATTGGGATGAGATTTATCTATTGAATATTACAGCCAATTCTCTCTAAAGATTGATTAAGAAAATATTTAATTCAATTAGTATTTATAGGCACAGTCAATAATCACAGTAAAATGAGTGGACAAATGTCAGAAACATATCAAGCAGAGCGTACCATCTCATCTATATTTAAAGAACAGAAACAAATTGATGATGTAATTCATCGGTTACTAGATAGAGGCGTTTCCAGCGATTATATATCCGTCTTGGGCAGAAATTTTCAATCAGAAACCAGAATTGCTGGCTTTATTACTAAGCGGGATGTAATTTTGGGAGGATTAAGAACTGGGGCGATTTTTGGTTCTTTATTTGGTTCTTTCCTTAGTTTATTAACTGGTGTCGGTGTATTATTTATTCCCTTTGTTGGTCCAATTGTGGCAGCAGGTCCGATTGGAGCGATATTATTAGGGGCCGCAAGTGGAGCGCTCGCTGGTAGTGCTGGGGCAGGTTTGGTATCAGTTCTTACTGCCTTGGGGATGTCAGAAGACAAAGCTACGGTTTATCAAACCCGCTTAGAAGCTGGTGAATTTTTATTAATGATCGAGGTCCCGATCAATCGGAGTGGCGAATTTCAATTACTATTGGAAAGTTCAGGTGGTGAAGAAATTAATATCATTGGCAAAACACTACCTCATCCTTGTCCTGGAAAATGCAAAAATTCAGATGATTTATCTCCTGAAGTTCGCACCCATCTTTCACCAGAAGCTCAGAATATATTCATTGAACGCTATAATACTGCACTGAATGATAATATGGACAAACTTACATCTGAACAAATGGCTTGGGATGAAGTTCATAAGCGATTTGATGAAGATGAAAATGGCGTTTGGTCAAAAGTTAAAGTTTTGCGATAGGATGTTTTCCTGATTGGAAGTTCCTAAAATCTTTAAATACAAAAACGCACCAAATCAAAAGACTTGGTGCATTTTCGATTAGTTTTTAGATGGGAGCGGGGGGGCTCGAACCCCCACGACCGTTTAAGGTCAACGGATTTTAAGTCCGTAGCGTCTACCATTCCGCCACGCTCCCGTAAGGTTATTTACTGTTTTTGAGGCAGTATTCACCCGCTTGTCTGTTATACCACTAATTGCTTTTTTTTGGCAAGTAGATTTTAAAATTTTATTTGCTAACGCTAATATTTGACATTTAGCACTGAAACAAAATTTTAGGTTAGCCATTTAGCTCACGCTTAATGGCTGCAAACAATTATATCATAAGTTTCGATTTTTGGGCAATTTATTTTTGGGGGATGGAAAATAACACAATTAAATCAACCAGGAATAAATGAACCACGAAGGAGCGAAGATCACGAAGGTAAGAGGTTTTGAGAGATATTTCGCGTCAGTTCTGATAATTACTGATTTCCTCAACTTAGCCATTGGGCATATCATGGGAAGTGAATGCACCAAATATAGTTCAAATTGCGGTAAGGAATATGGTTGTAGCACTACTGTATCTGAGTTTGGCTGGCGCTTATTTGCTGGTAATCCCCATTGCTGTCTTTTTCTACTTGAGTTTAAGATGGTATACCTGTGGTTCTGTGGAACGGGTGTTTATGTACTTTTTAGTGTTCTTTTTCTTTCCGGGGTTGCTAGTTCTCTCCCCGTTTGTGAATTTGAACCCCCGTCCGCGAAAAATTGCTTAAATTAAGATTGGTAGGTCATAATTCTCATGCGACGTATTGACGCGATTGGTATTGGCTTCGGCGTTTTTGTCGCCGGTGGCTTGGCTTATGTGGGTTTGCAAGTAGTAGGTTTAGATAGTCAGAATGCTGGTATCTGGAGTCAAGTTTTCTTGATTGCTGGCTTAATTGGCTGGTTATGTACCTATCTTTTCCGCGCGATGGGGAATAAAATGACCTACCATCAACAACGGGAAGCTTATGAAACGGCTTTTTTGCAAAAGCGGCTTGATGAACTTTCTCCGGAAGAATTAGCTAAACTGCAAGCGAAGATTGAAGAGGAAAAAGAATCTCAGGTTTAGGGTTATTATTGTTCAGTGGTTTGTTGACAAATGACCACTGACCACTAACTACTGACTAGGTGAAATGACTGCTATTTCTCGTTGCTTTGAAAATTTGAGACGGAATCAAGAGTGCGCGTTGATTCCCTTTATTACGGCTGGTGATCCAGATTTAGAAACTACTGCTAAGGCTTTGCAGGTTCTTGATAATTCTGGGGCTGATATCATTGAGTTGGGTGTCCCCTATTCTGATCCTTTGGCTGATGGTCCGGTGATTCAGGCTGCGGCTACTCGCGCTTTGGCACGGGGAACTACTTTAGAGCAGGTATTAGAGATGCTCAAGGGGCTTAGTCCGAGTTTGCGATCGCCGATTATTTTATTTACCTATTACAATCCGATTTTATATCGAGGTGTTGATAAGTTCTTGGGGCAAATTAAAGATGCTGGGGTAGCAGGTTTAGTTGTGCCTGATTTGCCTTTGGAAGAGTCAGCAGGACTCATTAAACCAGCGGCGGAGATGGGAATAGATTTAACCTTATTGGTAGCTCCTACGAGTTCTCCTGAAAGAATAGAAGCGATCGCTCGCGCTTCCCAGGGATTTATCTATTTGGTCAGTGTTACTGGTGTCACCGGAATACGAACCCAAATGCAAACACGAGTTGGTGATTTACTCCAACAAATTCGCAATGTTACAGATAAACCCATCGGTGTCGGGTTTGGGATTTCTGATCCTGAACAAGCGCGACAAGTGAAAGCATGGGGCGCAGATGCAGCAATTGTGGGTAGTGCCATTGTGAAACGACTGGCAGAAGGTACACCAGAGCAGGGATTAGATGCGATCGCTCAATTTTGCCAAAGTCTCAAGATAGCTATCAAAAATCCCTCTTAAACCCAAGGGAGAAATTGCCAAACAGTGTATTTTTTTGTTATTTTTTAGTGGACAATTTGACTGTGATCGTCTTAAATAATAACAGCATATCTTAGGATAGACAAAAAAACTAACTGATACACTGGTTTATCTTGACCCTTAACTTAAATATACTATCAAAGTAGGCAAAAAATTATGCGTGTGAGAGTGTGTCAGTCACAACTGAGTTACTGTTCTGTAGTATTTGAGGGGTAACAGCAATGAGCGAAAGTATGGCATTTATTGGCGGAGTCGCGGTGGCTGGGTTAGCGGCTTTAGTCTTGCTGAAAGGAACAAATACCCCAATCCCATCGAATTTTGGTGTTAGCCCCCAAATGCCAGGGACAGTTATGGCTCCCCAGGTAATGCAGTATCCTCCCAATTACGGGCAACCTGCCTATTTTAATCAACCCACAACTACTCAACCCCCAACTGCTCCTAATTCTGATCAGCGTCTAGAAATGGAAAAGCTGAAAATGAATATGCAATTGGAGAAGTTGAAAAGCGACAATGAGCAACTCAAGTTACAAAACCAACAATTCCAGGTACAAGCTCAAAGCTTTACCCAACGGGAGTGGCAATTAGCACAACAAGCTAATCAACAAAAAATGGCGACATCATTACAACAACCTGAACAAAATAATTGGTGGTCTTCACCCATGCTTTGGGCTGTGGGTGGTGCGACATTGACCATTGGTGGGGGTGTTGTGGTGGCTGGTGTTCTTTCTTTGTTTGCACCAAAACAGCGGGGTACTCGGACAGTTCAGGTAATTCATCCCTACAATGGACAAGCACCATCTTTAAATCCTGTCCGTCGGGCTGAGTTTTTACCCTCTTCTCGGATGGAATCTAGAAGGGTAGAAACGGCAGAATACGACGAAATGCAATAAGTTGTTGTGCTGAATAGTTGGGACATTGAGACGGCAAAAAACCAAAAATCAGAATGCAATTAGTGGGGTTAAGTATTAAATTCCACTTTTTGGTATTTCTGAGGGTAAAACAAACTGCATTAAAATCTTCGTCCTTCTTCAATCATTTCACGAATTAAGTTTTTGTTTTTATTCATAAACCTTAGAGGGTGTTTGAAAAGTCCCTTATGGTGTATCGAATATTTTTAGATCCCCCTAAATCCCCCTTAAAAAGGGGGACTTTGACTCTAGTTCCCCCCTTGCTAAGGGGGGTTAGGAGGGATCTGTAAGTGCCTAAAATCACAGCCTAAGACTTTTCAAACAACCTCTTAGAACGATGAGCAATAGTAGTTACTATAACCTGATTGTTTGTATCATCAACCTGGTAATATACCATCTGTGCCGATATGTGCCAGCAATTTCATTGTTTCCATTTTTTACCACCATTCTTAGGGACAGGTTGCCAATTTCGGTATTTATTCATATCTATATTACTACTTAAATTAAAACTTCAACTTCCTGAGCGATACTTGTAGGTTGAGGAATTGGTAAACCTAACTCTATTAAACCTTCTATATGAAATTCTATGGATTCTACAATCATTTGTTGAACTTCTGCTAATGTTTCAGCCACGGCTATACAACCGGGTAAGTCGGGAACATAAGCACCATAACTGGTATTTCCTTTTTCAATTACTACTGTATAACGCATTATTCGTCCTCCAATTGAGCTTGTCTCCAAATACTTTTGAGTGTACCAATGGGTACGTCAATATTAGGTTTACCGGAAACTGTAACTGTACCAAGTTTATGAGGATGTTTAAACTGACGATGACTTCCTCTAGTTCTGGATAAATACCAACCATCAGCTTCTAGTCGCTGAATCACTGCTCGCACTTTCATATTAACATCTATTTGTAATCAATAGTTTGATTTATTGTATAATCAATTATCTAGCTCGCTGATAAAATATGCAAGATATCCTAACTATTTTAATGTAAAATCCATATCCCGGCTGGGAATGAATTCCCAGTCTGATAGCAAAAGTCATCTAAAGATGACTAAATAACCAAAAAAATTTTAACTTTTAACCCAGGAGATTGTTTTATGGAAAGAATAAATTACTCGCAAATTATTCAAGATATTTTAAGCAATCATTCTATTAATGATATTGCAAATGGTACAGAAATTCAATTGCTTTTTGATACGCAACGTCATCATTATCAAGTATTAAATATTGGTTGGAAACAACAAATTAGAACTTATGGTGTGATTATTCATGTTGATATTAAAGATGATAAAATCTGGATACAAAGAGATGGTACAGAAATTGGTATTGCGAATGAATTAATGGCTGCTGGTGTCCCTAAAGAAGATATTGTTTTAGGATTTCATGCTCCTTATAAACGGCAATTTACAGGTTTTGCGTTGGGATAATAATTTATATGTTCTTCATTGTTAATAAAGGAAATAAGATAATCATGGTAAATTCTACTTGGTGGTGTTTTTACTTCTCTTATCATAATTTCTCTATTGATTGGGTTAATAATTGATAATTAAGTAGTTGGTTTTCGCCGAAGTTGCGATAATTTAAACCAGAGAAATGGGAAGAAGATAATACAAATCAATCCTCCTATTGCTAAAGGATTTTTGGCCGTCCATGCTAGTATTCTGTCTAATTGTGAGATTGTTTGATTTTTTTCAGATAATAAAGAGAGCGATTTACAGAGAGTATATTGGACTCTAATTTTTTATTCCGAGTTCCTTTTAATGCTGAAAGTGCTGTTTCTAAATCTGATATAGCTTGATCTAAATCTGCACTAGACATTGTGGCAGCTTTGTTTTTAAAGTTTTCACCTATTACCTTGAGAGCATCAGCAGCTTTTTCAAGAAGGTATCCACTATATTGATATTGATCCTTTAATGGTTCTATCAATAGAGGAATAATCCCTTTAGTTTCCCATCCCATATTCCCTAGAGCAGCCGCAGCAGAGGAGCGAACATTGACATCTTTGTTTTGCAAAGCTTCTATCAAGGCAGGAATAGCCACTTTCGCTTCCTTTCCTATACTTGCCAAAGCAAGAGCAGCACTACTACGAACGATATCATCGTTATCCTTTGAAGCTTGTATCAATGCGGGAACAACTACTTTGGTTTCCCCTCTTGTACTCCCCAAAGCCAGAGCAGATGCCAAGCGAACAGCCTGATCGTTATCCTTTAAAGCTTCTATCAAGACGGGAACAGCAAGTTTTGCTTCCACTCCTATTTTCCACAAAGCAATAGCAGCGAAGGTGCGAACTGTTGAATCATTGTCTTTCAAAGCTTCTATTAGGGTGGGAACAACAACTTTGATTTCCCCTCCAATACGCCATAAAGCAATAGCAGCATGATGGCGAACCGTTGAATCTTTGTCTTCTAAAGCTTCTATCAAGGTGGGAACAGCCGTTTTTGCTTCCTTTCCTATTTTCTCCAAAGCATTAGTCGCACCTCTACGAACACTGTCATCGTTATCCTTCAAAGCTGTGATTAAATCGGCAGATAAATTTATCCAAGCTTCTAAAGTGATAGTTTGAGAAAGACCGAGAAATCTCACTCCTTTGTCATAACTTTGCCCTTTACCACAGGAAATAAAGTCGTCTTTGCCATCAAAGGAGAGGACAGATTGTTGTTGAGTTTCCAGTTGAACAGGGAGTTGTGTCTCTGTCCAAGTTGTTTCGTATAGTTTGCCATGATTGCCGGCAATCGTGCGATCATTAGCATCTCCATCCAAGGGAAGATAGAGACATAATCCTCTTTCACTACCCACCAGACGGCGATTCATCTGCTGTTCAATTTCTAATTGAGTGCGGGCTTGATTCCAAATCCGAAATTCAGCGAGAGAGCCTTTCCAGGGAGAAACAGCATTGGGTGCAGAACCAATGACAAATTTTTGAATTGGGCTTAATGATCTGTTTTGTCCACCGCCTTGATGCCAGAGTTTGCCATTTTGATAAATGTACATTTGCCCGGTGACAGCATCTTTAACAAAAGCCCAATGAGTCCAGACATTGTAATCAGTGATTTGGACAGGTTTTTCAATGCGGTCAAACCCAGTTTGATTACCCGCATCCCAAAAAATACGGGTATCTGCGGTGTGCTGCCAAGGCAGGTGAATATTTAAAACGCGGGCATTTTGAGCGTCATAAGCCCATAAAATACTGGTCTGCTGTGAGAGACTATTTTCTCCTTTAGCCCAAAACTCGATAGTGATGGCCTTTTCAATGGTGGAAAACCCTTTAGACAATTCAATCCGATCATTCACACCATCAAAGGTGAGAACAAATTTTTGTTCAGGCATGAATTGCTTCCTTCCTAATTTTTAATGACTTTTTTATGGTTATTCATGGAAATTTTTCCATGAATTTGAAACTTTTGTGTAAGAAATTGACTTAAAAATCATAAATGATACCCGCAAAATTTTCAGTAGTGTAGTGAGCAATTGCCAGCAAAACCCTCATCAGGTCGGCATTGTTCACCCTACAAATATTTGCAAAATCAAATACTATTTTTGTGTTAATTACTTACGACTTATGATCATATTACCCGTAAATGTAAAAATGAAATAATTTTAAATTTTCTTAATAATTGCCAGTTAATTACTCAAAATTGACATTTTTATCTTGATCATAGATAGAGACACGAAAAATATTAAAGTATTAGTCAATACCTTAGTCAAATTACGAGGGTGAGATGATAATGCTTTAACCATGAACTCCCGTTCCTCGCTAGGCTTGGCAAAAACAATCACCCCTAAAAATTCCTTAAAGGTTTCCGACAAGGATTTTTTAAATGTATTGACGGTAGGATAAGGGTTTTAGATTCTAAACTACCTTTTCATCGAAACGCTTATATATGATTATTTTTGCCGTTTTTGCCAAAAATTATCAAGGCTCTTATTTTGGCAATAGTATTGATTATTACAATACTATTGCCAAATCCCTGAAACCCTATTGATATCGTCACGATTTTATTGGATTTCAGACATATTTTGGAAAATTGGCAATAGTATTGTTATTAATAACAGATTAAATCACTTAAGTCCTAACTAAGTTAAAATTAGTTAAGGTTAAGAAATATAAAGAAGATGGCAGAAAAATTGAGTCAACTACTAGAACCCATTGCAGCTTGGTTTCGTTCTCTAGGTGTTCCTGAACCGATTGTGCATTGGGGACATCCAGCGATGATGGGAATTGTGATTTTTGTGGTAGGGACTTTTGTGGGGGTGACGGGTTGGCGCGGAAAGTTGCTGGAGGGGAAGGATAAGGATGCAGCTATTCAAAGCCGTAATGCTCATCGTCAATTAGCTCCTTGGTTGTTTGTATTTTTGGCAGGTGGCTATACTGGTGGGATTTTATCTTTAGTGATGCAGCAAAAACCACTGTTTGAAAGTCCTCATTTTTGGACGGGTTCACTGGTACTAATACTGTTGTTAATTAATGGTGTAATTTCTCTAAGTGGATTTTTTGGAAATAAAGCTGGTTTGCGTGCAGTTCATGCTTATTTGGGGTCTACAACTCTTTTGATTATGTTTGTTCATGCTGTATTAGGGTTAAATTTAGGCATTTCTTTGTGATGTTATTATTGCCAAAGTCACCAAAGATGAATTATATCTTTCCCAAGCAGGTTAAATATTTATGCGGTATTCTCTGAACTGGGTGCTTTGGCAATTAAATTTTTATGATGCAGACGAGTGGAATAATTATCTGTCTTAGTTATATTTTGGGTTTGCTGTTTACGGCTATTCCTTGGGGTGGTGTGTGGATTCTGCTGTTGGGTGTGGTGGGAGCGGTTTTCTTTCGCCGCATATATGCTAATCTGCGGCAATTTGCTCTCAAAAAAGAAAATGCCGTTACGAAACAGAAAACAGTAGTTAATAACTGGGCAGGTACTCCCCATCCTAGAATATGGTTAATAGCTGGTGTTGTGGGTTTATTGGCTACTGTTTATTTTCAATTCCGAGTCCCTCAACCGGGAATCAAAGATATTAGTCAATTTGCAGATGGGGATAATAGTAATCTTGAACAATTGGTGATTGTCCGTGGGTTGGTGGATAGTAATCCCCGCGCAACTCGTAGTCAACGGGGACAATTTTGGTTAGCAGCGACTCAGTTGGATGAAGTGAAAAATGATAAGGGCCCTGCGGGAATCCCCAAGGGGGTGACGGGGAGGTTATATGTAACTGTACCAATACTGCAATCTACTGGTTTATATCCTGGACAACAAATTGCGGTGACGGGATTTTTGTATAAACCCACAGCAGCTTCAAATCCTGGTGGTTTTGATTTTCAGAAATATTTGCGACAAGAGGGGACGTTTGCGGGTTTAATTGGTAAGCAAATTAATATTCTTGATGATGAACGTCCTTGGGGATGGTGGCAAATTCGTGAGAAAATTGGGCGATCGCAAGCTCGTTTATTAGGTGTTCCTGAAGGTCCCCTTGTCAGTGCAATGGTTTTAGGTAGTAAGGCTGTTGATTTACCTTATGATATCCGGGATTTATTTGTCAGGACAGGTTTAGCTCCTGCTTTAGCTGCATCTGGGTTTCAAACTTCTCTAATTTTAGGTGTAGTTTTACAGCTAACAAGACGTACAAATAAAGCGACGCAGATTACCCTGGGTGGCTTGAGTTTAATTGTGTTTTTGTTTTTAGTAGGTTTTGAACCTGCGGTATTAAGAGCCGAAATTATGGGTTTTGCGGCTTTGCTGGGTTTAGCGTTAGAAAAAAATGTTAAACAATTGGGGTCTTTGTTAATAGCAGCAACATTATTATTGTTATTTAATCCCTTGTGGATTTGGAATTTAGGTTTTCAATTGAGTTTTTTAGCAACCTTGGGGTTAATTGTCACAGCATCACCAATTACTCAACGTTTAGATTGGCTACCACCTGCGATCGCTTCTTTAATTTCTGTACCTTTAGCAGCTACAATTTGGACTTTACCTCGATTGCTGGATTTTGCTTGTGTGATTATAGTTTATAGTGTGCCTCTCAATATTTTGACGACACCATTTATTTCTGTGATTAGTATTGGGGGAATGATTAGCGGTTTGGTAAGTTTAATTTCACCAGATTTAGGTGGCACTTTAGCCAGTTTTTTATATTATCCTACCCATTGGTTAATTCAAATGGTGGAATTTTTCGATCATTTACCAGGAAGCCAGATACCAGTTGGTAGTATATCAATTTGGCAAATGTTGACTATCTATCTTTTAATTATTTTAGTTTGGTTAGTCCGGTGGTGGCAAAAACGTTGGTGGTTTGCAGGTTTAATTGCAGTTGGTTTGGTGATTTTTCCTGTTTGGCATTCTGCTAATAATTTGGTGAGAATTACTTTGTTAGATACTAAAAATGAACCTGTCTTAGTAATTCAAGATCGGGGGAATATTACGGTCATTAATGGGGGGAATGAAGGGACTGGTAGATTTACTATTTTACCATTTTTAAGGCAGCAAGGAATAAATCAAATTAATTGGGCGATCGCTAGTAAGTTTCCTGGTTATACCAATGATGCTTGGTTGGAAATTATGCAAAGTTTACCAATTAAGAATTTATATGAATATACTCCTAAGTTAGCAGACAATATTGGAACTCAATTACTACAAAAGGAACTTCAAAAACAGCAAGGAATTTATCAGAATTTAGCAGTTGGTCAATCTATAAATAATCCGACAATTACAGCACAATTAATTAATGATCAAGTACCGATTTTAAAGTTACAAATTTTTAATCAGAATTGGTTATTGGTAGGAAATATTAAGTCTCAACAAATTGCAGAATTGATTAAGAGTGGGGATTTATCTTCTCCCCAGGTGTTGTGGTGTCCATCAGAATCTTTACAGGATTTAGTTTTAGCACTCAAACCACAAATAGCGATTGCTCCTGCTAATAATCTAGATAGTAAAGTATTATCTTCTTTGAGTAAAGGACAAACAAAACTTTTCTTGACTGGTAAAGATGGTGCAATTCAATGGACACCCAATGGGAATTTTCAAACTTTCATTCAGACGACAGAAAATAAATCTTCTGTTTTGTAATAAATCTTGATTTTGTTTCGCGCAAAGACGCTAAGGAGCAAAGACGCAAAGGAAGAAAGAGATATAATCTATTATCAAAAGTTGAAAGTCAAACACAAAGAGACTTTCAACTTTTCTGCTTAAGCATCTTGGGGATTAAGACGACTCATTTGCCATGTGGTGTATGTACCTATGGGACTCCAAAGTAAATAGGGCAATAATAGTAATGCTGCCCAGAGGGATACTGATAAGACTGCAAGTGTGATTAACAGACAAATGAGTAATCCTGTACCACCGAGGATTGTACCAGCGATAAGACTGCGAAAACGTAACATTACAGGGCTGTAAGCTATAGTAAATATCTCTAGTAGTAGGTACAAACCCATCATTAAGCGGGTTATTTCGGTATTTGGGCTGTGTTCCCAAATGATGTAAGCTGACCAAGCACCACAGATAAAAATTATAGTCCAAATCAGGGGAATTGCTGATTCAAAGGTTAACCATTTGGGTCTTTGTAAATGCCGAAACCATTGACTCTGGTTGGGTGTAATCCAGTTACCAGCGAAGCCTACTAAGAATGCTATACTACCAATTATCATCCAAGATTTAATCATAATTGCTTTGGTGCTGACCTCGGTGAAAGTCTGACGCAATAATATTACACTAATAAAGTATTTTAAACATAGATCCAAACCTACTACAGTGATCTGCGTTGAATCTATGGGGCAGTTTTCTGGTATATATCATTATAAATAAGGAGAAAACACGATTATGACTCATTATGGCTTAATATGTCCTGCGGCATCTGGACACCTCAACCCTATGACTACTTTAGGGTATGAATTAAAAAAACAGGGTCATCGCGTTACTTTATTTGGTATTCTTGATGCTGAACCAAAGGCCATAGCAGCAGGGTTAGAATTTCAGTCAATTGGTGAGTCTGATTTTCCTAAAGGGTTCATGAAGGAACTATTTACCGAATTAGGAAAAATGAGCGGATTTGCTGCATTGCGATATACGATCAAATATATACAACAAGGGGCAGTTGTCACCCTGCGCGAAGTTCCAACCTTAATTAAACAAGCAGGTATAGATGCACTTATAGTAGATCAAGTTGCTCCTGAGGGAGGGAGTATTGCTGAGTCTCTCAACATTCCCTTTGTTAGCTGTGCTTCTGCCTTAATGATTAATCGAGATGTAAGTGTTCCACCTTTTAGTACATCTTGGAGTTATAATTCTTCCCATTGGGCAAAAGTACGCAACTGGGCAGGTTATAAGCTATTAAACCGTGCGGGGAAACCTATTCGAGATGTTATTAATGAGTATCGGTCTGAATGGAATTTACAGCCTATCTTGAATCCCAATGATTATTACTCAAAACTTGCTCAACTTTGTCAACAACCCAGTGAGTTTGAATTTCCCAGGCAGAATTTACCTAATTGCTTTCATTTCACTGGTCCTTACAATAATATTTCCAGTAGAGAACCAACTCCTTTTCCATTTGAAAAGCTGACTGGACAACCCCTCATTTACGCCTCAATGGGAACTATCCAAAATCGCTTATTGGAAATTTTCCACTATATTGCGGAAGCTTGTAACGGGTTAGATGCCCAATTAGTAATTTCTTTAGGTGGTTCTGCAAGTCCTGAAGCTTTAAAGGGACTACTTGGAAATCCTTTAGTTGTAGGTTATGCACCACAATTAGAATTGTTACAAAAAACAACTCTGACTATTACTCATGCTGGCATGAATACAACTTTGGAATCTTTAAATAATGGTGTACCAATGGTAGCTATTCCTATTGCAAATGACCAACCAGGAGTAGCTTCGCGGATAGTTTGGTCAGGATCTGGGGAAGCTATTCCTGTGAAAAAAGTTAATGTTAATAATTTGCGGACTGCTATTAAAAAGGTGTTGACGGAAGATAGTTATCAAAAGAATGCTTTGCGGTTACAAGCAGCAATTAAGAAAGCTGGGGGAACAAAGCGAGCGATTGATATTGTGGAACAGGCTATATCTACTGGTAAACCTGTTTTAAATCAAAGAGTTTAATTATTATTGAGTATCCTACATTATTGAGCAAAAAAATTATGGGTGCGTTAGCGTAGCTAACACACCTCTTAAAAACACCCTCTAACGCGCTTTTTCTAGAACTGGCTGATTTTTCTCTCTTTTCCCCTTCACAATCATTTTCACACCCCCACTAGGACCCAATAAAACCCCCTTTCTTGCAGGTTGTACTGGTTGAGTATCAGCCAATTCTAGATTCCAATTAGATAGCACATTTGCTAATACCAATTTCATTTCAAATAAAGCAAAAGCCATGCCAATACAGCGACGATTTCCACCACCAAAAGGTACAAACTCAGTAGGAGAAAATTGCCGTTCTAAAAAACGCTCTGGTTTAAACTGTTGAGAATCAGGATATAAATCTTCTCGATGATGAGTGAGATAAATACAAGGAATAACAATAGTTCCTGGTTCTAAATTATAACCCATCAACTCAAAGGGTGATTTTACCAATCTATTTAAAGCCAACATGGCCACCGGATACATTCGCAATGTTTCTGAACAAACAGCATTTAAATAGGGTAATTTAAAAATCTCATTTGCATCTGGATTTTCACCCAAATTATCCAATTCTTGCAATAATTTTGCTCTTACCTGTGGGACATGATTAATCCAATAAAGCGCCCATGTTAAAGAAGTCGCGGTAGTTTCATGACCAGCTATCAATAAAGTAATCAATTCATCTCGTAATTCAACATCACTCATAGGTTGACCATTTTCATCTCTAGCAGCCATCATCAAAGATAATATATCACTGCGAGATGAATCGGGTTTTTCTTGACGTTCCTTAATTTCCGCATAGATAACTTCGTCAATTTCAGCTTTTAACTGTAAGAATTTGTGCCAAGGACTCCACGCACCTAGATCCTTTTGCAAGAAGGGAAAAACTAACATCATGGCTCGCAAAAAAGGTTGTTTAGGATTGAGAATCTTTAATAATAATGTCTTCAATTGCTCATAATGTGAGCCATCCTGTAAACCAAATACAGCTTTTAAAATCACTTCAAAAGAGATTTCTTGCATAGAATAAAGGATATTAAATGTTTGTCCAATTTGCCATTTATTAGTAACTTGCTGAGTAATTTCGCTAATTAAATCACCATAAGCCAACATTCTTTCTCCATGTAAAGGAGGAGTTAATAATTTACGTTGACGTTGATGAGGTTTCCCTTCTAATGCTAATAAAGATTGTCTTCCCAATAAAGGGGCTTGAACTCCTGCTGGTTCACCAGAATCTAACTGTTTGGTATCTGTGGTGAAAATCTGTTGAATCCCTTGGGGGTTGCTAATAAATATCTGCGGAGTGAAAACTGGACCAACTCTCAAAGTAAAAATATCACCATAGTTTTTAGCACATTCTTCCATATATCCCAAAGGATCTTTTAACCATTGATATGTCTGTATCCAAGGGTGGGTTTTTGGTCCATCAGGTAGTTTAAGATTAGACATTTTGATGAATTTCCTATGATTACAAATTAAATGAATATCGGGTAGGTAATGAAAAAAAATCTCATTGAATGAGATCACAATTCTAATTTAGAAATTGTCCTAATTGTTAATTCTTGGACATTATTCAACACTATCTTTGCCCCAGATTGTATTAGTTTCTGTGTATAAGCTTCACATCCTTCTACTGTTTCCTGAACATGGGGAGGTAAAACTCCTACACCTAACCAAGTCCGAGAATTATCTACAGCTTTTGCTTTTTCCACAGTGTGCATATCTGCTACCGTATCACCTACATATACAACTGTTGGTTTTTGATTACTACCATTTTCTAATATATTAATAGTAGCAAAAAGTCCAGTCGGATCTGGTTTACCAGGTGCGTCTTCCATAGCAATTAAAACAGGAGATTGTAAACCCAAACGTTGTTCTAAAATGTAGTTAGCACTCAAACGAGTAGCACCACTGAAAAAACCCCAAGCAATACCAGATTTTGTTAATTCTTGAAAATAACTCGGCTGTGCTAATAAAGGTTCATGACAAATATAGCCATTCCAATTTTTGGTATCTGTACCGCGATAACGGCTTTGAAAATAAGTAACTATGTTGGCATAATCTAATTGTATTTCTTGTCGCTGCTGTCCTTGACTGATAAAATGACGGTAAATTAATTCCTGGGAGGCTTCCCAATCGTTATTCCAAATTCCTTCAGATTTGAGGTTATCAATGTCTACAGGTGTGGGACGATAGGCTTGGGTAGTGAAATACTCTACTGTATCGGAGATAGCGCGACGATATGAACCGCTCACGTCACGGATAACCCCGTCTATATCAAATATAACTATTGCTTTTGTGTTTTCGGTCATGGAAGAAATTGGCAAAGGATAATTATAAAATTCTATAGTAATCCTATTTGATTTTTTCAGCAGCGTCATGCCTCAAAATAAAAGAGATCCCCAGATAAAAAGTGACAATGCTGATATAATAGACCTACAATTTTGATTAAATCAGTGGCAAACAACATAAAAATGGTAACTATCGTTGTCCTGATTAATATCCTTATTTCCCTCATGCTCCTTTATCTAGCTCAACAATTACGAAAAGCAAAAGATACTTTAGCATTTATAACAGATACATTTAATCAATATGAACGTGCTAGTTATGCAGCCCTACATACAGTACCAGATAATATTTATATCGGTAAAGAAAAAATTCGCAATCTCCGATTAGAGAACCAAATACTTAAACAGCAAATTCAACAAATGCGCCAAATTCTTAGTTTGATTCTCTTAGTTAGGCAAATTTCCCAAGGATCATTTTCCTTTCCATCTCTAAAATTGAAAAATCCGAGTAAACTGGGATAGAATCTCCAGAGTTATCAATTATGCTTAAACGTTCTAAGTTCGAGACAACTCAGTCTCAAATCATGCACCGTGCAGAAGAATTAATTAGTGCTGCATCAAATCGCTATCGCATTACGGTACAAGTTGCAAATCGTGCTAAACGGCGACGTTATGAAGATTTTGAAAATAACGAAGATTCCATAATGAAGCCTGTTCTCAGAGCAATTATCGAAATGTCTGATGAATTAAATCAGCCAGAAATTATTGGGGAACTATAAAAGGTAAACTAATCACCGTCATACCTGTCAAGGGTTTGGCGGTATTTTGGATAATGAAGAAAATACTAATTTATTTTGAGTCTTCATGATTAAAATATTTTACTTTACTAGATATGGCGGATAAAAATTTAGAAGCTTTAATCGTCAAAATTGTCAAAAAGGTAATTAGAAAAGAGATCAAAAATCAAAATCAGGATAATTTGCCAATTGTCTTGGCTGATTCTAATTCTCCATTAGATAATTGGCAAAATGCAAATGCTACAGAAGAATTGATTGATGATTTGGAGATTAGTCCTTATACCAGATTACCTGATAAAGAAGATATAGAGCTTGAGCGTAAATTACGAGAACTCAAGTTTAAACAAGAATTGAGAAAAGATTGGATTTCCTTTTTAGTGAAAGATGTAATTGTTTATTCTGCAACTACGATTTTCATTTTTACACTTGCTGGCTTTTATCTATTTCGTATTCCTAGCCATTAGACATCTATGAAATATAAATGTGTATTTTTGGAAATTCTCATAAGACCTCGCGGTAAGTGGGAAACGAGCGTGGCTTGGCTCCCAACAGAGGGAAGCGACACGAGGGATTTTAATCCCTGTGGTATG